>CAYXOW010000135.1:4001-6379 GCA_964466815.1 uncultured Treponema sp. | reverse complement strand
TACACTCTTTCCCTACACGACTTTCACGATCGCTTCTTCGCTACCGTCGGCGAGCGTAAAGCGCTCCAAGCCGCCACGGGCACCCCCGATTTTTCCGCCCTCATCAATCTCGGAAAGGGCATTTTTCTCCTCAGAGAGCGCTATCCCGAAGCATTCGCCTCGGCGCGCTGGTTCTTGCCCTACCCGCAGTACTGGAGCATGCGCTTCGCCGGCAAACCTAGTGCCGAAGGCACCTACATCGGCTGCCACACGTACCTCTTCGACTGGGGAAAAAACGATTATTCGAGTGTGACGGACGCTCTCGGCATCAGAGACCGGCTTCCCACACCAATCGGGCAGCCCTGGGAAGTGCTCGGCACCATCACTCCCGAGGTCGCCGCGCGCACAGGGCTCTCGCCCGACACCATCGTCACGCTCGGCATCCACGACTCCAACGCCTCGATCATGCCCCACCTCGCCACCGCGACTCAGGGCGACTTCGTGCTCAATTCGACCGGGACCTGGTGCGTCCTTATGCACCCGGCCGCACGCTATCACTTCGAACCCGACGAGCTCGGCAAGGTCGTTTTCTTCAATCGATCGGCGTGGAACACGCCCATCAAAACTGCAATCTTTCTCGGCGGTAAAGAGTACGAGACGTGGAGCACCATCATCGCGGCGCTTCAACACACTGCGCCCGCGCGTCTACCCCAACCGACCATCGCCGATTACTCGCGCGTGCTTGCAGACCGCGCGCACTTTATCCTCCCCGAAATCGTGCCCGGCTCAGGCCAATTCCCAGGATCGGCAGCGCGCGCCATAGAGCGCGGCACAAGCTACTCTCTCGCCCACATCGAAGGCGGCACTTCACTGCCCGAATTCCTCCACGATCCGAAGACTGCGCAGGCGGTCCTCAATATCTCGATCGCCCTTCAAACCGAGGTCGCGCTCATCCGCACTGGGCTCACTGAGGGCACCGAAATTCTCACCGAGGGAGGCTTCCGCAACAATGGCGACTACAACAGCCTCCTCGCCTCGGTTTTCCCCGGCAACCCCGTCTACCTCACCGACTTGAAAGAGGCGACGAGTTTCGGCACCGCGATGACTGCCCTCGCCGCGCTCCGAGGCATCGACCCCATTGAGCTCTCGCGCTACATCCACATCGAGAAGACTGCGGTGAAACCTATGCTTGAGCCTTCGCTGCTCGCGGCTTACCGAGATGCTTGGCGCGCCGCAATTTAGTATATTCAATTATATATAGGAGGTTTTGAATGAAAACCAAAGCGGTTCGACTCTATGGAGTGAACGACCTCAGACTCGAGGAATTCGAGCTGCCAGCTCTCAAAGATGACGAAATTCTCGCGCGCGTCGTGAGCGATTCGATATGCATGTCTTCCCACAAACTCGCCATGCAGGGCGATGCCCATAAACGTGTGCGCGCTCCGCTCGCCACGAATCCGGTCATCATCGGCCACGAGTTCTGCGGTGAAATCGTCGAGGTGGGCAAAAAGTGGGCGCACAAGTTCAAACCCGGCACACCCTTCGCGATCCAGCCTGCGTTGAATTACAAAGGTACGCTGTGGGCTCCTGGATACTCCTACCAGTATATCGGCGGCGACGCCACCTACATCATCATTCCGAACGAAGTTATGGAGATGGATTGCCTCCTCGAGTACAAGGCCGATGCTTTCTTCATGGGGTCGCTCTCAGAACCCGTTTCCTGCATCGTCGGCGCCTACCACGCGCAGTACCATACGAGGGCGGGGAACTATGTGCATGAGATGGGCATTCGCGCGGGCGGCTCGCTTGCCCTTCTCGCCTCGGTGGGGCCGATGGGCCTCGGGGCGATCGATTATGCGATTCATGGCGGGATTAAGCCCGCGCGCATCGTGGTGACCGACATCGATCAGGCGCGCCTCGACCGCGCCCAAAAGCTCATTCCCATCGAATCCGCCAAGGCCGAGGGCATCGAGCTCATCTATGTCAACACCAAGGATATTCTCGACCCCGTCGACGCGCTGAAAAAACTCAACGGCGGCAAGCTCTTCGACGTGTTCGTTTTCGCGCCGGTCAAAAGCCTCGTCGAGCTCGCCGACAAGCTCCTCGCCCACGACGGGTGCCTCAACTTCTTCGCGGGTCCGACCGATCCCAACTTCTCCGCGCTGTTCAACTTCTACAATGTGCACTATGAGTCGCACCACATGGTGGGCACTTCTGGCGGCAACACCGACGACATCCGCGAGTCCCTCGCCCTCATGGCCAAAGGTTTGCTGCGCCCCGAAACGATGATCACCCATGTGGGCGGCCTCAATGCGGTCGCCGCGACCACGATCGATCTCGACAAGATTCCCGGCGGTAAAAAGCTCATCTACACACACAAGAAACTCGATCTCGTCGCA
>CAYXOW010000135.1:0-3907 GCA_964466815.1 uncultured Treponema sp. | reverse complement strand
TTGGTGCAAAGAGGCCGAGGACTACCTCCTAGCCCACGCGCCGAATATATAAAAGAGGATCCCCGCGGACGCGCGAGGAACTCCCTTTGCGAAACGTACAACTGCAAGGAGCAAAGCATGGACGAATTTGTGTTTCAGAATCCCACGAGAATTTACTTTGGACCATCGCACGAGGCCGACATCGGGCGCATCGTGGCTCAGCACGGGAAGCGTGTCCTCCTCCACTTCGGCGGCACGAGCGCGGAGCGTTCCGGGCTTCTTCCCTTAATTCGCAGGGAGCTCACCGCTGCGGGCATCGAGTTCATCGAGCTCGGCGGCGTTAAGCCGAACCCCCGTCTGAGCCTCGTCTACAAGGGCATCGAGCTCTGCCGACAGCACAAGCTCGACCTCATTCTCGCCGTGGGCGGGGGAAGCGCCATCGATTCGGCGAAGGCGATCGCTGCCGGCGCGCGCTACTCGGGCGATGTGTGGGACTTCTACACCGGCGTCGCCCTCCCACAAAAGGCGCTCCCGGTGGGAACCGTACTCACCATCCCCGCTGCGGGCAGCGAATCGAGTCCTGGCTCCGTCATCACCAAGGAAGAGGGGCTTTTAAAGCGCGCCGTCAACGCCGACTGTCTCTTTCCGCGTTTTTCGATTCTCAATCCCGAGCGCTGCTTCACCCTCCCGCGCGAGCAGATCGCCAACGGCGTCACCGACATCATGTGCCACCTCATGGAGCGCTACTTCACCAACTCGAAACCCGTCGAGTTCACCGACAGGCTCATCGAGGCGACGCTGAAGACCGTCATCGCCTCCGCCCCGCGGGTGCTCGCCAACCCGCATTCCTACGACGACTGGGCCGAACTCATGTGGGCTGGCACCGTGGCGCACAACAATCTCCTCAACACCGGACGCGAAGGCGACTGGGCCTCGCACGATATCGAGCACGAGCTCAGCGCGCTCTACGACATCGCGCACGGCGCGGGCCTCGCCATCGTCACCCCCGCCTGGATGAAATACAACTTGAAACACGATGTCGCGCGTTTCGCGCAGTACGCCGTGCGCGTCTGGGGCGTCGAGGACAACTTCTTCGATCCCGAGCGCACCGCCCTCGAGGGCATCGCGCGGCTCGAGGCCTTCTGGTCATCGATCGGACAGAAGGTGCGGCTCTCAGGCCTTGGCATCGGCGACGATCGCCTCGCGGAGATGGCGCGCAAGTGCACCGATGGCGACACGCACACAGTCGGCCACTTTGTGCTGCTCAAATCGAAGGACATCGAAGCGATCTACAGGCTCGCGCTCTGAAATCACGCGCTTTCTCGCCGGAGACAGCGCACCGCATAAAAAAGGGCTGCCCAACTTAATGGACAGCCCCTTCGTTTTCTTAACGAACCAAGTAGTTCGATCGATACCTCTCAGTCGTACAACAGCTGGGCAATATCCGGCTGATTCATGTTGCTGTAGTCGTAGAACTTCGCTCCAGTATCGATGTTCGCAACGGGCTCGCCGTTGATGGCTTTGACCGCGAGTTCAATGGCGTCGTATCCGATCATATACGGATCCTGGGTGATTGCGCCAAAGAAATATCTATTGCGGACAGCCGCTTTCTGAGCTGCGCCGGCATCGAATCCGATCACTATGAGGCCGGGGTACTGCGTCGGCAGCGCGGTTCCGTCGTTGGAGGCGGAGAGGACTGCGCGCGCGGTGCCTTCGTTCGAGCAGAAGATACCGACAATGTTGTCTCTCTTCACGCGGTTGAGAACAGCCTGCGCGGTGTTGGTCGCGTCGGTGTCCCTCGGAGATGCCGGAACGACCATGTCGAGAATGATTGCTTTGCCGCTCGTCGGAGAGTCGGAGGCGATGTAGGCGGGGTTGCCGGTCACTTTGATGTCGCTCAGCGGGCGTTTGGCCTCGGTCGTGATGAGCTTGATCATCATGTCGCGGAAGCCCTTGCCGCGGTCGGTGACCGACTGGCTCGTCGCATCCTGGTTAAAGTCGATGATGGTGACGGGGTTCGCGGCGGTTGCGGCCATGATCTTGTCTTTAATGACCGGGAACATTTTCTGGGCGGCAACACCGGCGGCGTTGTAGCTGTTCGTCGCGGCAGTGGCGTAGATGGCGCCCTTCGGAGCGTTCGGAACGCCGGAGTCGAATCCGATGATCGGAATGTGGCGGCGAATCGCCTCATTCAGCTGGTCCATGACCGAATTCGTGTCCAGCGCGGCCAAGCAGATGGCCGAGGGGTTCTTGGCCATAGCATTGACGAGCATCTGAACTTGCGGCTGGATGTCCGCTTCGGTGGGTGGTCCTTCGAAGGTCATCACGACATGATATTTATCGGCGGCTGCCTGTGCACCTTTCATGACGGTCTGCCAGACTTGGTGCTGGAAACCTTTGGAAATCATCGGGATGAAGATCGGGCCTGCAGCGAACAATGGAACAGTCAGCGCGACCAACATGACGAGGGTCACGATCACTGTTCCGGCTCTTCTAGAACTTCTCATAGAAACCTCCTTGCGATTTGGCCTCGAATGCGATTCGGGGCTATATTGCCAATTTTAAGTCCGCGACGCGGACTAAAATCCCAACGTTACTTTCTATTCGACGATTCATCCTTCTGTTTTAGAATCTCGGAGAACTCGTGGTCGGCGGCACGTTCTTCGGCGCGGAGTCTTGCCTGCTCGGCCTTTTCCTCCGCCTTCTTGGCCGCATATGTGGCTTTCATCTCGCGGTGCGCCGCAGAGATAGTACGCTCGAGTTCAGCGGCTTCATCCGACTTGCCCGCCGCTCTCAGCGATGCGAGTTCGTGGCGCATCCCCGCGATCTTCTCAAGCATCTCGGCCCTGTAAATATCCGCAGCCGTCTCGATTCGGACTTCGGTGGCCTTTTTATTGCGGTACATGTCGAGGAGCACTGCGCCGATGACGATGATGCCCGTGAAGAAAGTCTGCCAGTGCGCCTGAAGGTTCATCGAAGGAAGCCCGGTGGCGAGGACGGACATGATGAACACGCCGATGAGCGTTCCCCAAATCGTGCCGATGCCGCCCGAAAGCGAGGTGCCGCCGATAACTGCTGCGGCGATGGCGTAGAGTTCGAATCCCTGCCCCTGGGCCGGGAGGACGGTCGTGTAGATCGCCGCGTAGGAGATGCCGCCGATCCCCGCGGTTACGCCGGCGATGACGTAGACAAGCATCTGCCACTTCTGGACATCGACGCCGGAGAGGCGCGCTGCCTCTATATTGCTGCCGATCGCGTACGTGTAGCGACCGAGCTTGGTGTTATTGAGAATGAGGTGACATATCACGCCGACAAGCAGCAAGAGCAGCGCTCCGGTGGGGATCATGCCTCCGTTCGGAGAGAGATACAGGAAGAGATCCTTATACCAGCCGCCCGGCTGGCCGCGGATGGGAAAGGTTGCGCTCTGTACATTCGAAACGATGGAACCCACGCCCATCGAAATCATCATCGTACCCAAGGTGACGATGAATGGGGGCATCTTCAGTCTCGACACGATGAGTCCGTTGAAGAAGCCAAAGGCCGTTCCCACGAGGATGATGAGGAGAAGGGTCGGAACCATGGGGAGACCGTGCTTGTGCGCAACACCGCCGATGAGCGTCGAGGCCATCATCACGGTGCCTATAGAAAGATCGATGCCTCCCGAGATGATGACAAAGGTGACGCCCATCGAGATGAACCCGATGTAGAATGCTGCGTCGATGATGTTGACGAGCGTCGGGTAAGAGAAATAGTTCATCCCGAAAATTCCGAAGAATACATACAGGATGAGCAACGCGGCCGGGGCGAGCACATACTTCAACCCCCGCTCCTTGAACCGCTGCATGCGGCTGATGCTGATACTATCTGACGCCATGGTGTTCAACTCCCTGCGAGGACAGCCTGGTGTCCCATCGTGGCGAGACTCATG
>CAYXOW010000134.1:0-6510 GCA_964466815.1 uncultured Treponema sp. | reverse complement strand
CTGGTTGATAGGCTGGAGGTGGAAGCGCAGTAATGCGTGGAGCCGACCAGTACTAATCTACCGTGAGGCTTGACCATATTATCCTTCACTTGTAATGCGCGATGCCGGCGCGAAGCGGCACATAGAAGAGCCTTACCGATATATCCCTCAGGGCGTACGCCTCGGCTGTCGAGCGCGCGCCAGTATGAACAAGGTAATTATAACCTGGTGACTATTGTGGAGGGGCCACACCCGTTCCCATTCCGAACACGGAAGTTAAGCCCTCCAACGCCGATGGTACTGCCAACCGGTGGAAGAGTAGGTCGTCGCCAGGTTTTTTTATTTTTTATGGCGTGGTATCGCGCGCCGCCTGAAACCTCCATCTTTTCCCGAGCACCTGCACGGCGATCTTCTAGAACGATCGCCAGAATTTGCGCGAGAAGAGCACGAGCACCGTGTAGACTTCGAGCCTTCCCACTAGCATTGCGAAGGCGAGCCATATCTTGGCCCACCAAGGGAAAAAGGAATAATTGTAGATGGGGCCGACCTTTCCGAGCCCAGGGCCGATATTTCCCAGGTTCGCGATGACCGCCGTCACATTGGTCAGGATATCGACACCGGTGAAGCTGATCACCAACACCGACACGAAGAAAAAGACAAAGTAGAGGAACACGAGCGCGGCGATATCGTAGATCACGTTTTTCCGCAGCGCCTTGCTGCCGAGGAAAATCGTGTAGACGCCACGAGGGTTCACCACGTAGCGCATCTCGGTCATCGCCATCTTGAAGAGCACCACAATGCGGATCACCTTGATTCCGCCGCCCGTGGAGCCGGCGCATCCGCCGATAAACATCAGCACGAGAAGTACCGTTTGGGATAGCGCAGGCCAAGTTCCGAAATCGGCAGTCGCGAAGCCGGTGGTGGTGAGTATTGAGGAAACCTGGAACGATGAGTAGCGGAGCGATTCACCCAAACTCTTGTATGTGCCGTGGACCAGTAAATCTAACCCGATCGCAATCGACGCGACCGCAAATATCGCGAAATATACGCGGAATTCGGTGTCTTTCAGCACACTGCGGGGTTTCCCGGTAAGAAGGCGATAGTGCAGCGTAAAATTCGTGCCTGCCATGAACATGAAAATCGTGATCACCCAATCGATGAAACCCGAATTGAAATACGCCACGCTCGAATTTTTAGTGCTAAATCCGCCCGTCGCCATTGTCGCGAAGGCGTGACACACTGCGTCGAAGAGCGTCATGCCACCGATCACGAGCAAGGTGATTTCCAAGAGAGTGAGTCCGAGGTAGATGATCCACAGCATCTTTGCAGTGCTGGAGATATGCGGTGTGATGCGGTCCACGGAGGGGCCTGGCGCCTCAGCCTCCATGACGCGGATCGCACTGAAGCCCAAGGCTGGGAGCACTGCGACGAGGAGTACTACGATTCCCATGCCACCCAGCCAGTGCGTCGTCGCGCGCCACAGCAAAAGCGATCGAGGCAGCGCTTCGATGTCGGTGAGAATGCTGGCCCCTGTCGTCGTAAATCCCGACATTGTCTCAAAAAACGCATCGATGTACGATGGGATGTAACGAGACAGAACGAAAGGCAGCGCCCCAAGCGCCGATGCGAATACCCAACTCAGTGTGACGAGAAGAAAACCGTCTCTGTTGGTGAGAAAGGGCTTTTCGTCGTGTCTCGTCACGAAAAGCATCACGAGGAAAAATACAATACTGATTGCAGCCGGAATCACGAGAGAGATCGTGATAAAGAAGGTCTCGTGCTCAAATATCGCCAGGAGAGAACAAGCGAGCATGAAAAGCGAGACGATCATGAGAATGGCGGAGAGCATTCGAAGAATCGATTTTATGTGCATTTTACGCCCCAAAAATGCCTTCGATCTTGCCGATTTGCTCTTTGCGGATAATGAGGCCGACGAGATCATGCTCGTAGATTTTGGTAGTTCCCGATGGAACGATCGTTTTTCCCTCGTGAATCACGAAGGTGATGAGGAAACCGCGCGGTAGATTGAGTTCTCTGATTTCGGCGCCGAGCTGGGAAAAGGAACTGGATATCTGAATTTCGATGAGTTCGTATTCATTTCTCGGGAAACTGAAGAGCCGTCGGATCTTCGCCCGCCTCACTTGGTCGAGTATGGAACCGGACATGACTGTTTTTTGGTTAATGATGATGTCGATATCGAGTGAATAGAAAAGGGGACTGTAGAGATCGTTTGTCGCGAGGGCGAGTGTGCGCCGTGCTCCGGCATCGTGCGCAAGCATTGCGGTGAGCAGGTTGATGCTCTGCTGCGAAGTGAGGCAGAGCACGATATCGGAACTTCCGACATTTTCCTCTTCTATAAAGTGCTCATCGGTCAAGAGATGATCGATGGGTTCGATGTCGGGAAATCGCGACGAGAGCGATTTTAATAACTCTCTGTCGCCATCGATGACCTTGATGCGCGGATTCCCAAGGAGCGACAGTGCGCCTCTCCCGCGCCGCCGTGTTACGCCTGGAACCGACTGTTCGATTCCAAGTTCCTGCAGGAGCAGCGCGGTGAGTGTCTCTGCGCCGAAAATCGCCATGGGATGGGACTTTCTCAGGGGGTCCTTCGATGTCCCGAAAAGCCTGTCGAGGATGGTGGGTTCTCCGAGCACATAGGCCGCATCGTTCTCTTCGAACACGAAATTGCCTGAGGGGACGATGAGCTCATTCGAGCGCAAGACTGCCGGCACAATGAAATCAGGTCCGATCTCCGAGCGAATTTCTGAGAGCGGCCTGTCGATGAAGCGATGTTTCGGTTTTAAGAATAAACGGCGCAGCTGGATGCCGGCTTCCTTGACATCGATGATCTCCGGAGACATACCTCGAAAAATGATGCGCGCAATCGCCTCCGCAGCCTCGACTTCCGGATTGATGATATAATCGACACCGAGGATTTTCTTCTTGGCGTTCTTGAATGAGGCGAAGTAAGGATTCCGCGTGCGCGCGATCGTTTTTACCTGATGAAAATTCTCCGCCACGATACCGCAAGCGACGATATTGGCCTCATCGCTGCCCGTGCAGGCGATAAACCAATCGGCATCTCCTACGCCCGCAGAGATCAGCGTGTCGATGTGCTCGCCGTCTCCCTCCTCGACAATGCAGTCGAGATCATTAGAAATTGTTTTGGCGATGTATGGATTTTTTTCGATGATGACGACATCGCGGTTTTCCGCGATAAGCTCTCGAGCGATGAGCGAGCCAAGGAGGCCTGCTCCTAATATGGCAATCTTCATTTTGCAAAGTATACGAGAGGATTCTGATGCAAGCAATGCCTTGGAATATTATAAATATTGGCTACAGCTGAACCGGTTGAGGATTTTGAATGTTTAAGCTAGTATCGCTTTGAGATCTAATTGATGCGTATCGCTATTCGGGTTGGCAAAGAGAAACTCTTCTTCTTTCTCTATTTTATCGGGATTATGTTCGTAGGAAGCATTCTTCTCACTATGCCGTTTTCCAACCGAAACGGAAGTATGCGCTATATCGACGCTCTTTTTACAGCGACAAGCGCCGTATGTGTCACAGGATTGAGTGTCGTCGATACGCTATCGCTCACAAGGGTGGGACAGGCGATACTGATCATTATCATACAACTCGGTGGACTCGGTATCATCGCCTTTTCGACGCTCTATCTCTTTCTTCCTCGACGAAAGATTTCCATTGTAACCAGAGGTTTTACTGGAGACTACAGTATACCCTCATTCGAATTTAGGTCTCGCAATATTATCGCTCAGATCATCACATGGACCGGCGTGTATGAACTTATGGGGGCTATCATAATCTGGCCCAAACTCTCGCATAATGGCTATTCGCCTTTTGACGCAATCTTTCACGCTGTCTCCGCATTCTGCAACGCAGGATTTTCCACGCTTCGCTCAGGTATGGAGAGTTTCCGCGACGATCCACTCATGAATATGGTGACTATGATCCTCATTGTGGCCGGTGGCCTTGGGTTTGTGGTGCTGCAGGATGTCTGGCACGTGCTCCGGCGAAAGAAACTTCATCTCACCTATCACTCCTCGATCGTACTTAGAACGACCGCTGGACTCATCCTCGTCGGAGCCCTCGCGTTCTTCATACTTGAGCGAACCCATGCATATGAGACTATGAAGACAGGTCAGAAGATATTCGCCTCGTTCTTTCAGTCTATTACCGCACGTACTGCAGGGTTCGACACTGTCTCACAATCCGCACTCTCGAGCGCGTCGCAACTTGTCACGATTGTCCTGATGTTTATCGGCGCTTCTCCTGGCTCGACGGGAGGCGGTGTTAAGACAACAACTTTTTATCTCCTGATACTCGCAGCGATTAGGTACCGCGAAGACCAGGATGTACTTGTCGATCGGAACAGAACGATCATTCCAAACTCAATAATTAAGGCGACCGCAGTAGTTGTCCGCGCGGCGGTCATTGTTCTTGCTGCGACAGCAGTCTTGCTGATCGCAGAAAACACGCACTATCATCCTGTGAGCATTGAGACGGCTATGTTCGAAACGGTATCCGCATTCGGTACTGTCGGGCTCTCCATCGGTATTACACCATATCTCACTGATATTTCTAAAATCGTGCTGATCTGTACAATGTTTATGGGGAGAGTGGGGCTGTTTGCAATGGCGATTCCTCATTCGAGGCTCTCTCCCGAGCGCTACGCGGAAGCCCCCAAGGCTGATATTCTTTTGTAGAGGCGAGCCTGAAAAGGATGGTGAAGTATGCGACAGTTTGCGTTTGTTGGATTGGGTTCATTTTCGATGTTGATGCTTGAACGAATCGCTGAAGTGACAGACCAGATTATCGCGGTCGACGATGATCCGACAAAGATCGAGCATGTCAAGGAAATGGTGTCGACTGCTTTTGCGATGGATGTGCTCGATGAGGATGCTTTCGAACGTGTTTTTCACGATCCTGTCGACGTGGCGGTTGTCGATATCGAATCGAATGGCGCCGCGATTTTGCTGGTAACCTATAGGCTCAAGAAACTCGGTGTTTCGGAAATCATCGTAAAATCGAATTCCGGAGAGTATGAAGATCTTTTAAAGCTGGTGGGCGCCACGAGAGTTGTCAACTCCGATAAAGAAGCGGCACTTCGAATTACACCCCTTGTTCTCTCCTCGTCTCTAACAAACTTCATGCCGATAAGTGGAGATCTCGTGTTGGCTGAAGTGATTGCCCCGAATTTTGTGATTGGCAAAACAGTCATCGAAACCGATATGCGTCGAACGTATCATGTGAATGTTGTCGCAGTTAAGTATGCTTCGGAGCGATCAGCCAATGAAGCGGGTGAAGGGATTTTCCACGATCTCGACTCAACATACCGTTTTGCACAAGGCGATGTTCTTCTTGTGACTGGGAAAGAAGATGATGTTTTTGCCGTCTCCGGCATGCAAAGAACCATTGAACATGAGAAGAAACGGACTGGTTTTTCCACTCTTTTCAAGAATATGATGAGTAAAATGAATAAATCTCGAACCTCGAAATAGTCTTCAAAATTGCACGTTGAATCCTTCTTGTCAAACCATTACAATAAAATAAGCGGCATAGGCGTTGAAGTACTGCCCATGCGCTCCGGCGGCATTGTTGCGTGCCGGCGAACTGCGCTGCGGAATGTATCCGCGAGCGCTATGGAGGTCCATATGGACATTTTTCAGAAGTGTTTACAGTTCGATTTGGACAAGCAGGCGATGGAAAAGGGGATATATCCCTATTTCCAGCCGCTCGACGGGCTCGAAGGAACCGAAGCGGTCTTTCACGGTCGCAAACTGATCATGATCGGTTCCAACAACTACCTTGGCCTCACCACCCACCCAAAAGTCAAAGAGGCCGCCCGTAGGGGACTCGAAGAGTTCGGTCCCTCTTGCACAGGAAGCCGGTTTCTCAACGGCACACTCAAATTGCACGAGGAGCTCGAAGCGCGGCTCGCGCACTTTGTAGGTAAGGATGCGGCCCTTGTGTTCTCCACGGGTATGCAGACAAATCTCGGTGCCATCTCGGCGCTCATCGGGCGCAACGACGTGGTCATCACCGATAAAGACGACCACGCGTCCATCGTCGACGGCTGCCGACTTGGCATGGGAGAGATGAAGCGCTATGTGCACGGCGATCTCGACCAACTCGAACGCATTCTGCAGAAGATTCCCACTGAGTCGGGGGCAATGGTGGTGGTCGACGGCGTGTTCTCGATGGGTGGCGACATCGTCGATCTACCGAAGCTCGTCGATATCTGCACACGCTACGGCGCGAGGCTCTATGTAGACGATGCGCACTCACTGGGCGTGCTCGGCGGCGGCCGCGGTACTGCGTGGCATTTTGGGCTCACCGATAAGGTCGACCTCATCATGGGCACTTTCTCCAAGAGCTTCGCTTCGCTCGGCGGTTTTGTGGCGGGTCACAAGGATGTGATCAACTACATCAAACACACTGCCCGCTCTTTCATCTTCTCCGCCTCGCTCCCTGCGCCGAACGCGATGGCGGCACTCGCCGCGCTCGAAGTGA
>CAYXOW010000133.1:945-6580 GCA_964466815.1 uncultured Treponema sp. | reverse complement strand
GGCGGTGTTGACGTACCACGTGGATTTTCCCAGGCGCGAAATGAGCCCGAAGATGAGGACAGCCGGCACATAACCGATGAGATAGCCGCCGGTGGGACCGGCGAATTTAACAAGCCCGCCGGTACCGCCCGAAAACACGGGCATGCCGACCGATCCCAAAATTAAATAAAAAACAACGGCCACGAGCCCCCACCATGGCCCAAGGATGAAACCCGCGAGGATGATGAACATATTCTGAAGCACGATCGGCACCGGCGTGCCTGGAATGGGAATCGCGATGTACGCGCCGAGCGAAATCAAAGCCGCGAAAAGACATGCCATGATCGCGTGTGTCAACTTAGAATCGATGCTCTCCATAGCGCGGACTATGTCTCAAATGCGCCGCCTTGGTCAAGAGCGCACCGTGGTTGACATATTTATGCATTTGCGCTACAAGATATGCATGGTGCGTGTTTCTTTCGGCAATAACGGCAATCTCCTCAATAATAATAATCCGCGACACGCGGAGCCGGAGCCGAAACTATAAGCGCACAGATCGCGCGGATATACCAGCCGGTTCCGGATTCGGGACCGGCTTTTTTTATCCGCGTATTCGCATCAGCAGTCCGCCAGCGGCGGAACACGGAGGTGAAGGGGATGGAGGACAGAGTCCGCGTCCCCGGTGGTAATGAAGTATCGTTCTTGCCGGCTGACATCGCCTAAGGCGTCGCCGAGGCGTGTCGGTATTTGAACGATCCTCTCCACTGGGAGCAAAAATATGAAATCTATCGAAGCAATGGAAATCGCCACCTCCGCGATCGGCGGTTCTCTCGAACGGTTCCAAAAAATGATGACGGAACAGGGCAGTTCTTTCAGCGACTATGTCGACAGCGCATACGTAAAAAAGTGGACGAGCGATGAGCTCGCACACGCGCTCAAGGTTCGCACCGCCCTCGTGCTCGGTCTTCAGGAGTTTCTTGTGTCGAGAGGCATTTTGAATATCGACCGCGTCTCTCTCTCGCCCGTCACCGATCCGCTCTGCCACAGTGTCGAGCATGTACCGGAGATCTTTTTTCAGGGCACGTCTTACCGCACGACTCACTCGATGATCTACTCGAAGATGCTCGCATGCATCAATCCGTCCATCGCGGGTGTGTACATCGACTCTCCGAACATCAGGCTGGAGTTGCCCTCCGCGACTCCCCGACACAAGTACCTCATCGATTTTTCGCAGATGGACATCGAGCTCAAGCGCCGCAGCTACATCAGCGAGGACGACTACTTCGATCGGCCCGAGTCGACCACCGAGACGCTCGCGCGAGAGCGAGACTCCGCCCTCGATTTTTTCGAAGACCTTATTATTTACAGCGTTAAAAAGGTGCTCGCGCTCGCGTCGGACGACCTCGAGGCCCTCGGCGTGACGCTCGCGGTGCCCCAGAAGCCCTTCCCGCGTTTTTACAAGGATGAACAAGAAGGGCACGACGATGCTGGATTCGAGGAGCGCCTCGGAAGGCGCGCGGGTGTCCAATTCTTTTGGGTGCTCGGACTCTTGCGGGAAAACTACGACCTGGTCTATCCATACTTGAGACGAGACGGTTCGCGCCCCTCAAAAGGGAGCATCGCCTCGAGGAGCGTCTTCAACTACGACCTGTGCGCCGCACCGTTGTACCCGGACGGATCGCTCGGAAAAGCGTACGAAGTGCTCTCGGGGGGCTTGCGCGAGTGGGTGTACGACGCAATTGTCGCGCGGCTTTTGGACAACGGTATACTGCGGTCGGCGCCTCGTTTCGACACTGAGGGGAATCTTCTGAATATCGCCGAACTGGAGGGGTATGGCCCCTTCCTTACAGTTGCGCACATGCGCGACGAGAGCGGACGGGGGCTCTTTCCGCAGGTGTTCGGCGGCGGTATCGGGATCGAACGGGTTCTTTTCGCACTTCTGCATGGTTCTAAGATCAAGGACATCGATCAGCTCACCTGTTTCGGGAAAAACCCGGACAAGCCGCTGCCGTTCTTGTTTTAGACCTGGACGCGCAGCAACCACTGCAGCTCATGCAAGTTTTGCTGGAGCATGAAGGGGCGCGCCTCAAAACCGAGATGCGCCTCAAAATCGAGGCGCGCCCCTTTTATGGAAATCGTGCTCGCTTTGTTCGGCCACGTTCGCCTCAATCCCAGTCGAGAAGCCGGTGCTGCCCCTGCAGGGCACGCAGTTCGGTGAGATCCTGGCTGAACTCGAGAGTGCCCGCGTAGGCTCCATCGGCGTCATAGAGCGCGACATAGTCGATCAGAATAAATCGGCCGCCCATCTCGAGCCAGAAGCGCGCGTCCTTTTTCTCCTTTTTACGGAATGCGTCGAGAATGCGGTTGACCGTCGCGACGGATTTTTGAGGGTGGCAGTTTTGAACCGCGCGTCCGATCACCGCAGGGCTCCTCGGGAAAATGCGGTGCGGCGAGTCGGAGTAATACACGACGCGGTCGTGTGCGTCGACGATGCTGATGTCGACCGGCATCGCCGCAAGGGCGCTCGAGAGGAGTTCGCGCGGCACTTGGCCAGTCGCGAGTTCGATGAGAGCCTCGGGGGTGGTCGCAGCCGCTGTAGAGGGAGCCGCCACAGGCGTCGCCGTTGGAGTTGCGCCTCGCACATTCGCATCCACAACTGGGGGCTTAGGCGCCATCCGCACCGTACCGGCGAGCACAAGGTGCGGATCGTACATCGCGCCCGGCCGCAGCCACGAGAAACCTATTGCATCCTCGCCGATTCGAATGCGCGCCCAATCCTCGTCGCTGAGGCGCCGCAGTGCCTCGGGAATCAGAATGTGTTCCTCCATGAAAATCATCTTGGCGATCTTGCCGACAAGGGGGTGAAGACTGCCGATCGCCGACTTATCGTTGTGTTCGACCTTGGCGCGGGCATCTTTAAAGAGCGCCCTGATCTCATCGTGCTTGCCCCACATCACGCGCGAGGGGCCGGTGAATTCCTTTTTCTCAAGGTAAGGGAAGAGCTGGTTTTCTTTGCGCGTGTAGTGGATGAGAATCTTGGACAGATCGTCGAGAGCAGCCAGCACCTTCTCTTGAGATCCCCTTGCGAATCGCCATGCGAGCACAGCCTTCTTGAGGGCTCGGACTTTGGCGCGCGCCAGTTTGTTCTCTTCGAGCATAGTCTGCACCGGGTGTCCCTCGACCTTGCTCGAAATTTTTTCCTTGTCGAGCGAGGCTTTGAAGACTTCGACGTGCACTTCGCAGAGATGCTGAATCTCTTCGACCGGCATGCCGTTGTCGATGAGCGCCTGTTCCATCTCCGCCACTTCCGCCGCGCTCACACCCTGGATGAGGGCGCCGAAATCCTTCTTCACTTCGGCGACAGGTACCCCGTCGTGGAGCTTGAGTATGATCTTCTTCAGTTTTTCCTGTTTTTCCGCGTCGATCGTAAAGTGTTCGCTCATGTTCCCTTCCTTTAAGGTAAGTATAGTGCCAGGATGGGGATCGTGAATGTAACCGATGTTACGGGTCGAAGAATCTCCGGTCAAAAGAGGTGGCGCCTAGCGGCTCAGTGCCCAAGATCGCGCTCCGTGAGGCCGTATTTTTCCTCCTCTTCGACATTGCCGAAGGGCTCGATGTGGACGATTACATCGTAGACGTCGGGGAGCGATTCTTTTATTGAGTTTTCGACCTGAAGTGCGACATCGTGAGAGGCTGCGACGGTCATTTCCGGGGCGACTTCGATGTCGAGATCGACGACGAGCATCGAGCCAATGCGCCGCAGTCGCACACGGTGGGGATTGTCGACTGCAGGGATTTTCGAGATCGCCGTAAAAATATCGCGGTACGGTTCGCGGTTGTCCGTTCCATCCATGAGCTCAGTGTTCGCTTCCATGAAGATCTCGATGGCGTTCTTAAGTATCCACAGCGCAACGAGGGCGGCGAGCACCTTGTCCATCATCACGATCCCCGTGATGTACGCGATTCCGAGACCGAGGAGCACCGCTACTGAAGTCACTACGTCGCCGCGCATGTTTTTACCGTTCGCGATCAACATCGAGGAACCGCTTTTCTTGCCGAAATAGAACTGGCTCCACGAGAGCGCGAATTTTCCGCAGATCGATAGGACCGTGACCCAGATCGCCATTGTGGACGGCAACTTCTCCGCAGCGGCGGAGAAGAAGCCGCCGAGCGCCTTGAAAAATATCTGCGCTCCCGCGAAAAAGAGCACGAAGGAAATGATGGCGGTCGCCACAGTCTCGATGCGTCCGTGCCCGTAGGGGTGCTCGCGGTCGCCAGGCTTCGAGGATATCCGCGAGGCGATGAGCGTCATTGCAGCGATGAGTACATCGGTGGCCGAGTCGATGCCGTCCGAGAGCACCGCAAGGCTGCCGGCGAGCAGCCCCACGAGTATTTTCGAAGATGCAAGGATGATGTTGCCGACAAGCGCGATCCAGCTCGCTTTTTTTAAAATGTTTGTCCGTTCTTCCATAATTGGGTGATCCTTTTTGTTATTTTGCGGTCACCGCGATTCGAGGATGCCGTCGGCGACTCTGAGCCCTGAGGCCCACGCCGCGGTGATTCCCCGGCTCGTGCCCGCGCCGTCGCCGGCAAAATATACGCCGGGCAGCACCTGAAAGTGATCGTCGATGAAGTCCGGCCTGTTTGCGTAGAGCTTTATTTCAGGGTAGTACATGATGGTCGATGGGTGCATGACGCCGGGCACTACGGTGTCGAGAAGCTTGAGGGCGTTCCAGATGGCGCGCATAGTTTTGGCAGGTACGCAGAGACTGAGATCGCCGGGCGTGCACGAAGCGAGCGTCGGCTGGAAGTCGTAGAGGTCGCCTGAAAAAGAATCCGCAAAGGAGCGCTTGCCGAGACGGAAATCGCCGATGCGCTGCATGATGGGGTGGCCGCCGCCGAGGAGGGCAGCGAGGCGGCCGAGCATCTGGGCGTACTTCTGGCCGGACGCGAGCGGCTGCGTGAGCGTAACGGTCTTCAGAATTGCGAAATTGACGAGCCCGTTAGCGGCTCTCTGTTCAGACCATGCGTGGCCGTTCACCGAGTACCAAAAACCTTCGCGCTCATCGCCGTAGCGCTCCTGCACCACATGGGCAGAGCGCGAGTTTGTGCAGAATGTCCGCGTTTTTTTTGGGAATAGAAATTTGGGGTCGTAGTAGTCGCGGACGATGGGGTAGTGCTCTTCACGTGTCTCAACGCGGATACCGATATCGACGACATTGTCGCGGTACTGAACGCCAAGCTCTTCCATGAGGCGCTGGAGAAAAGCGAAGCCTCCTCGCCCTGGCGCAACGATGAGAGCGTCGAAGGCTATTTCGCGCCGAGTCGTGACGATGACCTTCTTCGATGCATCTGCAGCGATCATTTCTTCGCCGAGGCTGATCTCTGCGCCGAGTGCAGTGAGCCGCGCTATGAGCTGGTGGATGAGCTCGAGCCCGCCGTCGGTTCCGAGGTGCGATTGTCGCACATCGAGGAGGCTTACGCCGATCTTTTCGGCGCGTTGCTTGTAGATATTGATGTTGCGTTTCTCCAAGATATTCGGCCTCAGGAAAGTTTCCACGCGCTCGAGGTAGAAGCTGCCCAGTTTCTCATCCCAACACTCGAAAGGAAAGCCGATCGGCCAGGTAAAATTCATCTTGCAGTCGTTCCGTAGGCC
>CAYXOW010000133.1:0-876 GCA_964466815.1 uncultured Treponema sp. | reverse complement strand
TCGTGCGCGGCCATGCCGCCGCCCGCGCCGGAACCGACGATGATGACATCATAACGTTCCATTCGATGATCTCCATGAGAGAAACAGATGCACAAACAATCATTAAATCACGGGCGTCGGAACCTTGCAACTCGGAGCGTGCGGGGTAGCGGCGATCACGATTCCAGCACCTGAGAGAAAGTGCATTGCGACTATTCCTTTGAAGTGGTATTGCTGTGCTCTTTGTCGATGATTTTCACTTCAAGTATTTTGGCTAAACGGTGCGAATAGTACAAAATACATTTGACAGATCGCCACTTGCGTTCTACCATTTAAAAAGTCCGATCAATAATTGAAATGGACATAACAGGAGGAACTCATGAAGAAAGCAGTAGGAATCGTGCTGCTGACCATTGGGATTGCCGCACTCATCGTCGCGTGCGGACCAGCAGCCCCGAAAACCGTTAAATTCGGTGTATTCGAGCCACTGACTGGCGCGAACGCCGGTGGCGGCGCGCTTGAAGTCGAAGGCATCAAGCTAGCGAACGAGTTGTATCCGACAGTGAAAGTTGGCGACAAGGAGCTTAAGATCGAACTTGTCATCGCCGACAACAAGTCCGATAAGGTTGAAGCAGCCAACGCGGCCCAGCGCCTCGTCGACAAAGATAAAGTCAATGTCGTGCTCGGTTCATGGGGATCTTCGCTTTCCATGGCAGCCGGCCCCATCGTGAAGAACGCGAAAGTCTCCGCGATCGGCCTCTCCTGCACCAACCCACTCGTGACGAAAGACAATGAGTACTACTTCCGCGTATGTTTCATCGAGCCCTTCCAGGGCACGGTCAGGGCCAACTACGCGTTCAAGAACCTGAACGCCAAGAAAGCGGTCATCATCCGCGA
>CAYXOW010000132.1:285-6615 GCA_964466815.1 uncultured Treponema sp. | reverse complement strand
AATTTTCGACCAGTACCTTCCGCTTCTTCAGAAGATGGGCGCCTCAGTGGTGCTCTGCGGAGAGATCGGCGCGGGCAACATGACCAAGCTCGCCAATCAGATCATTGTGGCGCTCAACATTGCGGCGCTCTCCGAGGCGATGGTGCTCGCCGCCAAGTCGGGCGTCGATCCCGAGACCGTGTTTAAGGCCATTCGCGGTGGATTGGCTGGCTCGACCGTGATGGAGGCCAAGGCCCCGATGATTCTCGCGGGCAACTTCAAGCCCGGCTTCCGCATTGAACTGCACATCAAGGACCTTGCGAACGCGATCGAAACCGGCCACGAAGTGGGCGTTCCGCTCCCTCTCACCGCTCAGGTGATGGAGATGATGCAGGCGCTCAAGATTGACGGAAAGGCGGCCAACGACCACTCCGGACTTGTACAGTACTACGAAAAACTCGCGCAATTTGAGGCAAGGAGATTTTCGTGAAAAGGAAATACTGGGATTTGGCGTCGGGAATCGCCTTCCTGGCGCTCTCCATCACCGTGTTTGTCGGTGCCCAGAATGTGAAGACCCTCGCGGTATCCAGCATTGGATCGGGATTCTTCCCGTCGGTGGTGTCGGTTCTCCTCGCGATCACGAGCATCGCGATTATTGCGGGCGGAGTTTTTCAGGCGAGAAAAGCAGAGCCGGCAGCAGCACCAGAGACGAAGTCCTCAGCTGAAAAGAAGCCCTCTGCTGAAGAGAAACCCCGAGTGTGGGCTGTGCTTGTAACCTTCATTCTGATGGCAGCGTACGCCCTCTTGATTACAAAAGTGGGCTTTCTCATCACGACAACGATGTATCTCTTCATCCAGATCAACATTCTGTCGCCGAAACAATCTCGCAAGCAGTTGATGTTCGCGATTATTTCGGTGGTTTCCGCGATCGCAATTTATTATACCTTCGTGAAAGTTTTCAACCTCATGCTCCCTGCCGGGATCCTGGGATAAGGAGGAGCCGCGATGCTTCATCAGTTTGCGATAGGCTTGGCGGGTGTTATGACACCGGGAAGCCTATTCATGATTGTACTGGGAGTCTTTGTCGGGATCATTTTCGGGTGCATCCCAGGACTCACCACGACTATGGCTGTCGCGCTCTGCATTCCCATCACGTTCGGAATGGCACCAACCATGGGCATGAGCCTTCTCATGGGGTTGTATATCGGAGGGACTTCCGGCGGACTCATCTCGGCCATTCTCATCAATATTCCAGGCACACCCTCTTCTGTGGCGACTACCTGGGATGGGCACCCGATGGCACTGCGAGGAGAAGCGGGAAAGGCGCTTGGAGCTGGTGTGTTCTTCTCTTTTATTGGTACGCTCCTCTCGATTATCGTCCTTGTTTTCATCGCTCCTCCGCTCGCCGATTTCGCGCTCCAGTTCGGTCCGACCGAGTATTTCGCGTTGGCGCTCTTTTCGCTGACGATGATCGGTACTTTGGCGGGCAAGCAGCTCTCAAAAGGCATCGCGGTCGGACTCCTCGGCATGGTGCTCGCGTTTATCGGTATCGCGCCAATCGATGCCTTCCCTCGCTTTACGTTTGGAATCGCCGATCTTAACGGTGGATTTGATATTCTTCCTGCACTCATCGGCCTGTTTGCCGTTTCTGAGATTCTCACGGTGGCGGAGATCGACACGGAGCTCAAAAAAGAAAACGTCCTCACCAATTTCAAAATGAAAGGCTTCGGTTTTAGTGTACAGGAATTCTTCCAGCAGTTCTGGAACATGCTGCGCTCGGCGCTGATCGGTATCGGTATCGGCATACTTCCGGGTATCGGTGGCGGAACGTCGAACATCGTCGCCTATGCGGTGGCCAAGAGCCAGTCCAAGCACCAAGAAAAATTCGGCACGGGGATTCTCGATGGCGTCGTCGCATCGGAGACCTCGAACAACGCCACCATCGGCGGCGCGATTGTGCCGCTTCTGACGCTTGGCATCCCCGGCGACACCGTGACCGCGATGATCCTCGGCGGTCTCATGATCCACGGCCTGACGCCTGGGCCGCTCCTCTTCATCAACAATGCCGATGTCGTGTACGGCATATTTGTCTCTCTCATGGTGGCCAATGTAGTGATGCTCGTGATGGAGTTCTTCGGCATCAGGGTGTTCGCGAAGTTGTTGCGTGTGCCGAAGCATATTCTGCTGCCGGTTATTTTTGCGCTCTGCGTGGTCGGCGCGTACGGGCTCAACAACCGAGTGTTCGATATCTGGGTCGTACTCTTCTTTGGTGTGCTGGGGTATGTGCTCAACAAGCTGAAGTATCCGACCTCGCCCATTATCCTCGGCATTATTCTCGGACCTATGGCTGAGACTGGTTTCCGCCGCGGTCTGCAGATGAACAACGGCAACTTCTTTGCGTTCTTCTCGCGGCCGATCACCGTGGTGTTCATTGCAGCGACGGTATTCATGATCATCTTCACCGGCATTCGAAACGCGAAGAATAAGCGGAATCAGGCAGTGTCTGTATAAAAAGTGTCTGAGTCAAGGCGGGGTACAGCCTCGCTCGATCAGGGATTTTTGGCGCCACTGTGCGCGGCGCCATGATATTTTAAGGAGGAACCAGATGAAAGGTATCCGTGCATTTATTGCTATCGCGCTCGTCGCGATCGCGGTATTCGGCGTGTCCGCCCAGTCCGCGTATCCCACGAAGCCCATTCAGGTTATCGTCCCCGCCGGTCCCGGAGGCGATACGGATCTGAACTGCCGCATCATGGGTAAATATCTCGAGAAAGAGCTTGGCCAGCCCATCGTTGTTGTCAACATCAACGGCGCCGGCGGCTCTCTCGGAACACGCAAGGTAAAAGATTCAGCGCCGGACGGCTACACCGCGCTCTTCTTCCACCCATCGATGTTCCTCAACAAGATTCTCGGACTCGTCGACTACGATTACACCGCGTTTGAGAATGCGGGAATCGGTGTGCTCGACAACACGAACATCTTTGTGGTGAATGCTTCTTCTCCCTATAAAACAGTGGCCGATGTGATCAACGCCTGCAAGGCCAAGCCAGGTGCCGTTAAGTTCGCCACGGAAACCGGCGGCCTCACCCACATCCAGGCGCTCGCGTTCGAGAGCGAAGCCGGCATCAAGATGAACATCGTCGACGTCGGATCTGCGTCCCAGAAGATCGTGGCGCTTCTCGGCAAGCAGGTCGATATGATCGGCATTTCCTACGGTATCATCAAAGATTATGTCGCATCCGGCAAGTTCAGGGTTATCGGCGTGTTCGCCGACGAGCGCAACCCCGCCTTCCCGACGGTCCCGACCTTCAAAGAGCAGGGTGTTAACCTCTCTTTCACGAAGTTCTTCTTCTATCTTTTCCCGAAGGGCACGCCTCAGTCGGTCATCTCCAAGTTCGACGCAGCTCTCTCCAAGATTTCGACGAACAAAGACCTCATCGCCGACCTTGGCAAGTTCATGGTGAGTCCGACCTACATGGATCCGGCGACCGCCAACAAGTACATGGCTGAGCAGTTCGCGATGTACAACAAGTACAAAGACCTCATCACCAATGCTAAGGTTGAGAAGGAAGAGGTAAAGCAATAATTTTTCGAAGCGATCTCTCGCACGCGTAATTTTTCAAGAGCGACATGATCGCAGTAGTAATGAGGGTCGTCCATTGCGACGACCCTTTTTCAAATTTGCCGAGTTGTGGCGGCTCAGCCGCAGGTATGGTGCAGAAAAATCGAGAGGAATGGGACGATGAAGATAGTCAAAGGCGGCATTGTTTCAGGCATACTAGCGGGGACACCAATCCCGCGCATGTTTCACGCGCGCCAGACTTTTCCGAGAGCGCATCTGGAGTCCGCCCAAATTCGAGCAGTGGTCGCTACGGAGATGGCTAAGCTCGGCATCTCCGAGAAAATAAAATCGGGAATGCGGATCGCGGTCACCGCGGGAAGCAGGGGAATTGCGAATGTCGCCACGATCACAAGGGCGATCGTCGATGAGTTGCGGTTCCGCGGTGCGAAACCTTTCATCGTACCCTCGATGGGGAGCCACGGCGGCGCCACGGCGGAAGGGCAGCGAGAGATACTCGCGGGCTACGGTATCACGGAGGAATCCATGGGATGCCCCATCGACGACACAATGGAAACAATTGTTCTAGGGAAATCCTCGCTCGGAAAACCCGTATACTGCGCGAAGAGCGCGTACGAAGCCGACGGTATCATCGTCTCGTGCAGAGTGAAGCCTCACAACGCGTTTCGCGGCACGTACGAGAGCGGAATTTTAAAGATGATGGTGGTCGGCCTGGGCAAGCGCGAAGGCGCGGAGAGCGTCCATCGCGACGGTATGGGAAAGATCGCCGAAAATCTAATCGAAAATGCGCGTGTGGTGCTGCAGGAGGCACCCATTCTCTTCGCGATGCCGTGCGTCGAAAATGCCTACGATGAGACCCTTCTCATCGAGGCAGTGTCGAAGGATCGGATTCTTGAGAGAGAACCGGCCCTCTTGAAACTTGCGTTTGAGAATATGCCGCGCATCCTTGTGGGCGAGGCAGATGTCCTCATCGTGGACGAAATCGGCAAGAATTACTCGGGCACCGGCGTTGATCCCAATGTCACGGGCACCTTTTCCACCGAGTTCGCATCGGGCGGACTGTCCGCGCAGCGCACCTGCATGCTGCGGCTTTCGGAGGTCTCTCACGGAAACGGACTCGGCACGGGACTCGCGAATGTGATCACCGCCAAGCTCTTCGATGCGCTCGACGGCGAGAAGATGTACCCCAATTGCCTCACGAGTACGGTGCTCAAATCGGCCATGATTCCCATGGTGGTCGCCGATGAGCGCGAGGCGATCCAGGCGTGCTTGCGGACCTTGAATGGGGTGGAGGCGGGAGCGGCGCGCGTGGTGCGGATCGCGAACAGTCTTCACATCGATAACATCATGCTCTCGGAGGCATATTACGACGATGTGCTTCGCGGAAGCTATCCGGGGCTTGAAGCTTTGGATGCCCCTTCGGAACTGCGCTTCGATGATTCCGGCGACCTGGTGACGCCCATAGTCCTCGAATCCGCCGAAGCTGCCCAAGCAGCCGAAGCCTTCAAGGTTTCCGAAGCCTTTGGTGAATGGAGCGCACGCTGATGCGCGAAGCCTTCGATGTGCTCGTTGTCGGCGCGGGAGTAGTCGGGTGTGCCATTGCTCGCGAGTTGACGAGGTACAGGTTGCGAGTGGGCGTGGTGGAGCGGGAGTTGGATCTGGCGATGGGCAACTCGTCGCGGAACTCCGGCGTACTTCACGGAGGATTCACCTACCGAACCGGCTCGCTCAGGGCACAAGTGTGTATCGAGGGGAATAGAGAATTCGACGAAGTGGCGCGAGAGCTCGGCGTGCCTTTTAAGCGCACGGGCAAGGTTGTCGTCGGGTTCACCGAGGCCGATATGAGTCGGCTCGAGCACTTTAAGCGTCAGGGCGAGGCGAATGGCGCTATGGGGCTCGAGATTATCGACCGTACGCGGCTCCGTGCGCTCGATTCGAGCGCGAATGGCGAATTCGCCCTCTATTCGCCCAACTCCGGCATCCTCGATCCGATCGCGTACACGCTGGCGCTTGCGCGGAATGCCGCGCGCAATGGCGCCGAGTTCATGTTCGACCACGAGGTGACGGGAGCGCGGCGCGAGGGTGGATATTGGGTGCTTGAAGCTGGCGGCGAGGCGCTTCGGACGAGATGGGTCGTCAACTCGGCGGGACTCGGCGCGGCGAAAATATCGGAAATGCTCGGAATCCGGGGCCACAACGTTCGAGGGTTCAAGGGCGAATACTTCGTGCTCGATAAGAAGGCCGGCGCTTTTTTAAGGATGCCGGTGTACCCTGCGCCGGATGAGAAGGGCGGCTTTGCCACGCACGCGACGCCAACCATCGACGGGAACGTGCTCATCGGGCCGGATTCCTACATTGTCGACGACCTCGAAGATTTCAGTACGACAAAAGATCGGATGGACGGGCTTGTGCGCGATGGCCTCAAGATGTTCTCGCAGGTGAAGCCCGAGTACTTTATTCGGAATTTTGCGGGTATTCGGGCGAAGCGAGTCGACCCCGAGACTGGTGCAGTGCTCGATTTCGTGGTCGAAGCCCGCGAAGAGGCGCCCGGTACGATCAACCTCGTGGGAATCGAGTCGCCGGGGCTCACAGGGGCGCTGCCGCTGGCCCGCCGTGCGGTTGCGCTTGTGGCGGCGCGCGAGACGCTTGTACACAACAGCGCGTTCGATCCGAATGAACGGGCGCCGCTGCGGTTCTCTTCGGCGACGACGGAGGAGCGCGCCGCCCTCATTGCGCGGAACCCTGAGTATGGCGAAGTGATCTGCCGCTGC
>CAYXOW010000132.1:0-257 GCA_964466815.1 uncultured Treponema sp. | reverse complement strand
AAGTGCTGGATGCGATCCGAGGACCGCTGGGCGCGCGAACCGTGGACGGCGTGAAGTTGCGGACTCGCGCGACCATGGGGCGGTGCCAGGGCGGCTACTGCCAGACGAGGATCGCGCTCATGCTGAGCCGCGAGCTCGGACTCGATCCAGAACAGATACTCCTCGGCAGAAAGGGTTCGAGAATGTTTTCGGGCGGGGTACGGGACTGAGTATGAACACAATGTTTGTCTGGACCGGGAGGTGCGCGAATGAACGCT
>CAYXOW010000131.1:0-6618 GCA_964466815.1 uncultured Treponema sp. | reverse complement strand
ATAGTGGTGGAGCCAAGTAAAGAGTTCCACCTCCTCGCCGGAGCGTGAAAAAAACGAAGGATCTCGTACCGGAGTGATGATTTCCCATTCGATTGCGCCGGTCGAAATATGAAGAGCATCCTCGGCGTGACCGCTGAGAATGCCTTTGATACGGTTAAACATGAGAGAGAGTATAGCCCGCGGGGCCAAGCGAGTGCAACGTGCAGACAGCTGCGGCAAGAGCGTCCGCCGCGTGGTCGGGCTTCGGACTTTCAGGCATGCCACGAGTGATTCTCACCATCTCCTGAACCTGGTTCTTGTCGGCGCGGGCGGAGCCTGTGACAGATTTCTTGATTGCGTTCGGTGTGTGTTGAAAGAGCTCGATATTGGCAACCTCGAAAGCTAGCCTGATCACACCCCTCGCCTCGGCGACGGGGAAGGCGGACGACACATTTCTGAAGAAATAAAGCTCCTCCATGCCACCAATGTCCGGCGAGTAGAGCCGCAATAATTTTTGCACTTCGTTAAAAATAAAGGCAAGCCTTTTCCCCATCGGCTCGCTCGCTTCGGTCTGAATGCACCCATGGGCGAGGGGGGTCAGCTTGCCTTCCGTCAATGCGACAAGCCCATATCCTACCGAAGCGATACCAGGATCGATGCCGATCGCGACGGTGGCATGAACCGCGTGCATTGCGCTTATCACTCTTCGAATTCAGGCATCTCTATATTGTGATACACGTTCTGGACATCCTCGTTTTCTTCGAGTTTGTCGATGAGCTTCTGAATCTTCTGGGCGGTATCGACATCGACGCTGATGTAGGTGTCGGGAACCATCGAAACCTCGGCGCCAAGGGTCTCGAAGCCTTTGGCATTCATCGCGTTGAGCACTGATTCGAAGGAGTTTGGATCCGTGTATACGATGAGGCTGCCCTCTTCGTTCACAACATCGTCGGCGCCCGCGTCGAGGGCAGCTTCCATGATTTGGTCTTCTGTGTATTTTTCACCATCGTAGGTGAGCACGCCCTTCCGTTTAAAGAGGTAGGCGACTGAGCCTGCAGTTCCGAGATTGGCGCCAGAACGCGTGATAATGTTGCGGATTTCTGCCGCTGCGCGATTCTTATTGTCGGTGAGCACTTCGATGAGCATTGCGCCACCGCCGGGAGCGTAGGCTTCGTAGTTGAGCTCTTCGTACATCGCCCCTTCGAGCTCGCCCGTGCCCTTTTTGATTGCGCGATCGATATTGTCCTTGGGCATATTGGCGGCACGCGCCTTGAGCACTGCGGTGCGAAGGCGAGGGTTGCCCTCGAGATCGCCGCCACCCATGCGCGCCGCAATCGATATTTCTTTGATCAGCTTTGTAAAGAGCTGTCCTCTTTTAGCGTCGAGCGCGCCCTTTTTGTGCTTTATGGTTGCCCATTTACTATGTCCAGACATGGAAACTCCTTTGGCTAAAAAAAATGGCCGCATAACGATAGCATGCGGCATTATTTGGTGTCAATTGACAAAATACTCGCTCAAATCGCAGCGCATGCAGTAATAATAGCCTGCGGAGACTAGTTTTCTCGCCTCAAGCTTTGAGGCGAATCCAGGTTTTCCCAAATCCACCATCCTCCGGACGCGCGAAGTAATAATCCGTAACCGACGGCTGAGTTTTCAGCCAATCGTGGATGCCTTTGGCCAGAATGCCTTCGCCTGTTCCATGGATAACCGAGAACATGCCGAGCCCAGCGAGGCTGGCTGCATCAACTTGTTTCCGTAAAATCTCCAGAGCTTCGGTGAGACGCAAACCGCGGACATCGATCTCGGCCGAGACGGTTCTTGCACCGCTTTCATGAGACGATGAGAGCTCGACTTGATATATCGGCCGCGCCAGAGGAACAGTGTGCTTTTGCACAGTGCGTGAAACACTGAGATCTGAAAGCGACGCCGTGAGGCGGAGCGAACCAATCTGCACAAGAGCGCGATCATGATCGACCATTCGAAGAAGCGTGGCTTCTTTGCGCTGATAAATGACGCGCATGCCAGGAACAAGGTCTGCCGAGTCCGCACGCAGGGGTGTGGCATTTTCGCCTTTCAAACTGGCTTCGAGTTCCTCATTTTCGCGCTCCATTGTGGTCAATTCGTTTCTTTTTTTTTCGAGCTCGTCGCTTACTTCTTGAAGGAATGTGCGACCTTGTGAAGATTCTGAGGCGATATTACCCGATTCACGCAGTTCCCTCACAAGGTTTTCAAATGTTTTTCTGCTCTCCGAAAGGAAGTGCGCCAGGTCGGCAACACCCTTTTGGCGAAGTTCAAGTTCACGCTGTCGCACCTTGAGCTTTTCAAGATCCGCGACCCTGCGCGATTCCAGAGCACTCTGCAATTGCTTTTTCTTTTCGCGCTCCAGGACATCAAGTTCACGCTGTTTCTCCCCAAGAGAACGAATGAGCGCTGAGTAGTCGGATCTCTCATCGTCGAGATACTTCCGCGCAGTTTGGATGATGTTCGGGGGAAGCCCTGTCTGGAGCGCGATGTCGAGCGCACGGCTTTCGCCCGGCAAACCCATAAAAATCCGATATGTCGGACTTAGACTCCTCGCATTGAATTCCATAGACGCATTGAGACAGGAGGATTTGGTGTACCCATAATTCTTCAGAACTCCGTGGTGTGTGGTCACGATTGTCATACAACCGCGCTCGATGAAATGATCTAGTAATCCCATCGCAATTGCACAGCCTTCCTCCGGATCGGTACCAGCGCCGAGTTCATCCAAGAGCACAAGGCTGTGGCGTGTGGCATTCGTCGCAATATCAGAAATCACCGCCATATGGCCTGAAAAGGTCGAAAGCGATTGGTCAATAGATTGCTCATCGCCGATATCGGCATATATTGTATCAAAAACTGCAAATCCTGAAGTGCTCAGTGCGGGAAGGCCCGCACCAAATTGGTGAAGCAAAGCAAGCAATCCTATGGTCTTCAACGATACGGTTTTGCCGCCAGTATTGGGCCCCGTAATTATAAGCACTTTCGTGCCATCTGGAATATCGACATCGATGGGGACCGCATTCTTACCAAGGAGAGGATGTCTGGCCTGAAAAAGATGAATCCCCGAGTCGAGCGTTTGAGGGAACGAAAGATCAGCTCTTTTTGCCTGCAGCGCCCGCGCAAGTCGCACATCCACGAGGGCTAGCGTTCGGCGAGCCCTATCGAGCGCGAGAAGACCAGGACGAATATCATCGACAGTCTCGCGTAGAATCGCACGGATCTCTTCATTCAATTTCGTTTCAAGTTCCAGCAGCCTGTTGTTGCTCTCCACCAACTCCAACGGCTCCATAAACACAGTCTGTCCCGTGGAAGAAAATTCATGCACAATGCCTTTGACTCTTCCTTTAAAGTTGGTTTTGATCGCGAGGACAGTCCGATTGTCGCGCTCTGTCGCTGCAGTAGACTGCAGCGCGTCTTGAAGCGATGGATCCGTCAGATACTGGTTGATGAGCCGACCATTTTCGGCCTGAGCTTTCTGAATTGCTGATTTCAGGGCTCGCGTCCTTGGGAGATCGCGCAATTCACCATCATCGGTGAGCACGGAAAAGATTCTTTTCTGCATCTGTGAGAGCGAAGGGGAAGCCGCAAGCAGTGCGAAAAAATCAAGATTTGCCCAAGCTTCTTCATCTTGTTCATCTGCAACTGCACCTTCTTGCACAATATCTTGTGCTATGCTCGATCCGTCCTTGCTTTTTAATTTAGCATGAGGCACAGGCACCCGAAGCATTGCTTTTATCTGTCTTAGCAGGAGTTCATACGATTTTACCCAGAGGCCGAGCGCAAAGAGCTCGTCGATCTCTAGCAGCATTCCTTCTTTGCTCGCTTTTGAAACCACGTTTTCAATAATCGGGAAAGGCAAGACCGGCAATTCAGCACCACTCAGGCCTTCGAGCAGCGTCATCACATCATGCTGCAGCTTCTTCACCGATTCAGGCCGCGCGCAGGGAAGTGTCGACAACAGAAGCGCTCGCCCTTCGTAGGACATACAGTATTCCGCAAGATTTTCCCGTATGCGAAAAAAATCCAGAAGTCTTAGGCTGTGCTCATGCATCACCATTCTTCTTCCTCGTACCTAAATCGGCGATTTCGTACCTGTTTGGCGGCCTCGCTCTTACGCCTTCGATCGCTGTTATCTTCAAGTTCCGTGCGGATACGCAGATAACTCTTGTAGCGGTCCGAAAAGATATCCCCCCTCTTTACCGCAGCTATAACTGCACACCCCTTTTCATGGGTATGAGTGCAAGATGCACCGAAATCACAGCGTCCTAACAAGGGAAGCATTTCTGGGAAATATGAGCTCAGTTGGCCTGGCTCGATATTGCGCATTGCAAGATTTCTGAAACCCGGCGTATCGATGACAGTAATGCTCTCGTTCACCGAATCGAGAAGCACTGCAAGCGTGGTGACGTGCTTCCCTCTGTTGTACTTTTCGGAAATTTCGCCTGTGCGTTGTGCAACATCGGGAAGAAGCGCGTTGATGAGGCTCGATTTCCCTACGCCCGATTGCCCGACAAACACTGCGACCTTGCCGCGCAACGTCTCTTTAAGTTCATCGAGACCCAACTCCGTTTTTGCGCTGCAGCGAATCACATGGAATCCGAGTTTTTCGAACACTATCAGGCGAACCTCATCATCTTCCCGCACGCCCAGATCGATCTTATTACATGCGATTATGAGCGGTACTCCACACTGTTCCGCAAGCACGCTGATTCGATCGATAAAACGCGGTCTGAAAGGAGGTGAGTTTACACTCGCCACACACACCACAGTGTCGACATTCGCAGCTAAAGCTTGATCGGCGCTCCCCTTCTCATTGAAGCGTCCGAATACATTTTTCCGCGGTATAAGCGCATCGATGACACCTTCCGAGCTCGAAATCGGTTGAATCATTACAGCGTCGCCGGATGCAAGCGCGTTGTACCAACCTTCGAGTCCGCGAACTCTTTTCCCTCTTATAGTGCAGAGACGAACCGCACCATCTTCGCATCTGACACGGGCGCGCTGATTCCCGAACGAAATCACAATCCCTTGCATATTAAATGAATTTCCACATCAAAGAAGCTGTGGCGCCTCAAACCCAAATCGTCGAGCCCACGCCAGGTACGCGGGAGACGCACTTCTGTTTCCTGTGAGATAAAAACCCGCTGTGGCTCTGGTATCAGCGACTGAATTAGCTTCGCCTTGAATACACTTACTAAGTGCGGCAATAATCTTTTGCCGAGCATCGAAACAACAAACCTGAACCGAACCTTGTACTTCGAGCAGAGCTTTCATCGCCGGCTCGAGGAGTACAAACTGACTGCTCGCCAGCACGATCTTGTCTGCATTCGACTCGAGCGCATACTTGAGATACGGAGCAACGACCGCTTGAGTCGAGATAGGTTTGGCAAAGGGGAGTCGTTGTTCCACGTAATCGACAAGATCTTGCGCGGGAATGCGTATTGTTTCTATATCCGGCGCTTCTCTGGCAATCAAATTGTCGAGAAAAGCGTCTTCTGCGGATCTTGCGGTAGTGAATAGCGCTATTTTTCGCGTTTTCGAGTCGCGCACAGCTTCGGCGATAGGCGGAGACGCCCCGATGATGCGCAACGACCGGTGAGTATTTTGAAGATCCTTGAGCCCTACTTGGACCGCGGTGAGACAGGATATTACGAGGATGTCGGGATCGAGCCGAGATCGAATTCTCCTCACTCGCTCAAATACGATATCGCGTATCGCTTCAGGCGATTTGGTGCCATATGGAAACCCGGCATCATCGGCGACATAACTCACATCGAGGAAAGGAAAAGCTTTTTGAATCGAAGCGACAAAAGGAAGCCCTCCAATTCCCGAATCGAAGACGCATATATGCTGGCTGTTTTTTTCTTTTGACATTCATTCACCAAAAAGCGCGTTGAATCGACGCTTCGCGTCGGCATTTGCAGCAGATCCACCAGTAGGGCTCTCTTTCACGAACGATTCCATAACCATAAAATAATCACAGTGGTTGCGCTTTTCTTTATCGACGACCTGTTCATCCACCGTTTCTTTGCAGTCCCAATGAACGCCAGGCGTATAAAATCGGCACATGCGACACACATGCAAATCTGCACCGCATGTCGGGCACACATCGTTAAACCCTGGTTTTTCGCCAAATTTCAATGGTGTCCCACATCTATAGCACATATTGAAATAGTACACGTTGCGCAGAATACATGCAAGCGTCGAGCACTGCTTGAGCGCAAGCACGCAATAGGGTAACCTACTGTTTATGTATAAAATCATGCCCTGCGAGGTGAAAGGTTGCGACGCTCCAGCTTTTTCTCTTGAAACGCGGTGTTTTCGGCACCTTGCGGAACGCCCAGATCGTCTAGCCGCCTCCATGAAAGATCTCGAGAGCACCCAGATTGTGCTCAACAGGGTTTTAGACGGCGGTTCGTTTCATAGCTCGGATTTTTCTCGTTTCCGTTTCGTAGGATGTTCATTTAGGGAATGCATATTTAGAAATGCCCTGTTTACCGGTGCATCGTTTCACTTATGTTTTTTTGATGCATCTCAATTCATCTCATGCGATTTCTCGGGCGCGGACATCGATTTCTGTTCTTTTGGGCAATCGAGTTTTCTCGACTGCAGTTT
>CAYXOW010000130.1:6412-6699 GCA_964466815.1 uncultured Treponema sp. | reverse complement strand
AGTGTCGGTCGATGTCCAGGATTCGTTCGCGGCGCGAGAGAGCGGAGCGCTCATGATGGCCAAGGCAGTAGCGAGCTCAGACTTTTTAAGTCCGGGCCAACTCGATATCAGCGTTTTCGTGAGAGTGGAATTCGAGCTGCTCGAGAATTGACTGGGTGATGCGATAGCTTAGAGCGCTGCGCTCCTCATGGAGAATGTAGCGCTGCCCGCTCTCGGTTGACATAAAAATTCCTTCGTGTCTCAATTCTGGGCATGCGACACAGCATCGGCGTTATGGACAGCGGTAT
>CAYXOW010000130.1:6164-6402 GCA_964466815.1 uncultured Treponema sp. | reverse complement strand
CGGACTCACTGTGGTGCGTAGTATCTACGCGCTCGGTGCGTCTGTGGATATCGTCTATGTGGGAGATAATGCGAATGTGCCTTACGGCAATCGTTCGCTCGATGAAATAGTCGAACTTTCGGTGCGCATGCTTCAGAAGCTCGAGGCGAGAGGCGTCGAGGCTGTTGCGATTGCGTGCAACACGATTTCGGCCACTGTCGAGACGCTTCGCGCGCGGACGAAGTTGCCACTCATCGAC
>CAYXOW010000130.1:4617-6115 GCA_964466815.1 uncultured Treponema sp. | reverse complement strand
GACGTGGGGCTATTCGCGACAGAGTTTACAGTGAAGTCGGGTATGCACGCGGCGATAACAAAGGCGCGTAACCCGTCTGTGAATGTGCACGGAGTCGCAAGCGCGACCCTCGCAGCGCTCATCGACGCATCCATCGACGATGAATCCGCCATCCGCGCCGAAATTTCTTCGATGCTCGCGCAGCTCGAATCTACCGCAGCGGCGCACGGGGCAACCACCATTCACACTATGCTTTTAGGATGCACACACTATCCCATCGTGATGGACATATTCAGGTCGCTCGCGCCGCACATTGAGTTCATCGATCCCGCGCACCTGCAGGCTCAGGCTGTGCTCTCGCTTGTCGGAGCATCGCGAAGAGAACTCGACGCGGAGCGAGAAGAGCACAGCGCGACAGGAGTCGAAACAGGGGCCAAGCGCGCGCTATCCTCGGGATCATCGCTCGAGGTTTTGACCTCAGGCTCTTTCGACGCCTATCGCGCTATGTTTGCTCGGCTCGGTATTCCTCAGCCTCGACGCATTTTGAAACTTGCGGAATGAATCATTCATTGAGAGAGGCACGATCGCACCGCGCCGAATACTCTCAATCGATATCGGAAGGAATCTCGGTCCAGCCTGCCCAGCCTGGAGCTTCTTCCCAGAATGAGGGGGGGGCGCCGTCCGCGGGCTCATAATCGGGCGACTGGAAAGGCGATTGGAACACCGTTTGGGCGCCGGTTACTGCGCTACCGGCACTCGCTGGGGCAATTTCTCCGGGGTGGGCTGCAGTCCACTCCTCAATTCTTCGAGTCTTGAGGAATTTTGTCGCCACCGAGGGGAAGAGCTCGAGGAGAAGTTCTTCGCGCTCATTGAGCGCGAGCAGAGCACCGCCGGCCTCGGCCACGGGAGGATTGACCTGCGGTTTATACTTACTGGTGTCGTAGGGCGTCTCGTCGCGTGTGCCGCAGATTTTTAACCGGAATTCTGGATCGACGGGCCATGGCGTCTTTCCATACGAACCGAGGATGAGTTCAGCGAAATTCTTCGATACATTCTCGTACATATCCTTGCCCTGGTGCATGCTGACCACACAGTTGACCGCCTGCACGCCGACGATCTGACTCGTGGGGGTGACGAGAGGGGGCAACCCGGAGTCGAGGCGAACGCGCGGCACGAGTCTGAGAACCTCGTCGAGGTGCTGTTCGAGCTTCGCTTCCTTGAGCTGAGCCATCATATTGGTATACATGCCGCCGGGGATCTGCGCGTGGCGAACAATTTCATCGGGATCGGGGTAGTTGAAAGCTTTCTCGATTTTTTGGCACATGGCGAGCGAATCTTGGTACTTGCCTCCAACCGCTGCTTCGAGCGCGTCGTCGAAGAGCTTCGAGGTCTGAGGAGGGAGACTGTCCTTCGAGAGGTCGAGTTCTGGTGGAAATTTTTTGTACTGATCGTACTTGGCGAGTTCCTCACGAATCTGACGAAGCTTCTTATCCATGCGCCCAACGGCCGCATTTTCGAC
>CAYXOW010000130.1:1668-4482 GCA_964466815.1 uncultured Treponema sp. | reverse complement strand
TCGCCACGCCGAATCCGGGAGTGCAGTGGGTGTGGAGATCGATGGGAATATCAAGCTCGTTCTTGAGGGCTTTGATCAGCTCAGCGGAAGTCGCCGGGTCGATGAGGCCGGCCATATCTTTGATGGTGATCATGTCCGCGCCGAGCGCGGCGAGCTCTTTGGCCTTCTTCACATAGTAGTCGACAGTAAAGATTTTGGGAGGGATCTTCTTGCCCGAAAAGAGCGCACGCACCCTGTCTTTGAAGGAAAAGTGCGGATCAACGGTGTAGCACACCGCGCAATCAGCTAGGCCACCAGCCTCTTTTACGAAGCGGATCGAGGATTTCATGTTGTCGATGTCGTTGAGGGCGTCGAAAATGCGCATGATGTCGATACCGGCTCCGACAGCGTTTTTGCAGAATCCCTCGATGACAGAGTCGGGATAGGGGTTGTAGCCGAAGAGATTTCTGCCTCGAGAGAGCGCTGTCAATTTCGACGCGTCGCCGACGCCTGCTTTGATCGTGGTGAGTCTATCCCAAGGATCTTCACCGAGGTAGCGCATCACAGAATCCGGAACTGCACCGCCCCAGACCTCCATTGCGTAGAAGTGACACTGGCGGTAATCGTCGAGCACCTCTTTTACCTGATCATTGGTCATGCGCGTGGCGAATTGGGACTGTTGACCATCGCGGAGAGTCAGATCGCGAATCTTCACGTACTTCATCGTGTATACTCCAAAGGTTCACTATTTGTACTGCAAATCCTTCGATACGGCAAGTATCGGCAATTTGAAGATTTATGCATAAAATTCGTAGATTTTGACAAAATCGTGAATTAACTGTACAATAGGGTCACGCCGTAGAGCGTTCCTTGTGCATATTTATCCGCTACATTCTCCTTTTAGCATGGAACATTTCTCAGTCTGTCAGATTGAGGGCGGCGAAACGCAGATAAGAGCGAAGAGATGGCTGAACAAAAAAAGAAATTCTTTCATGTCATTCGGGAAAACTACTGCAAAGGCTGCAACCTCTGTGTGGCCTTTTGCCCAAAACAGGTGCTCGAGCTGAGGCGCGGTAAGGTGTTCGCCGCCCGGCCCGACGACTGTATCGGGTGCAGAATGTGCGAGCTCAGATGTCCCGATTTTGCGATCGAAGTGCACCCGCTCGAAGAGAAAGCCAAGTTCGAGCGAAGCGTCGATCATGTCGACTTGAGTCTTCCTCCGGAGGCGCACCATGCCTGAAAAAGTAAAACTCATGCAGGGCAATGAAGCCTGTACACTCGCGGCGATCGCAGCCGGTCTCGAATTTTACGGCGGATACCCCATCACACCCTCCACGGAGATTGCGGAGATGTGCTCGGAGGAGTTGCCGAAAGTCGGTGGAAAATTTATTCAAATGGAAGATGAAATTGGCTCGATATCGGCGTGCATCGGCGCTTCTCTCACCGGCGCGAAGGCAATGACCGCGACATCGGGTCCCGGTTTCTCGCTCATGCAGGAGGCGATCGGCTACGCAAGTCTCTGTGAGATTCCTATCGTGATCATCAATGTGCAGCGCGTAGGTCCCTCAACCGGAATGCCTACAAGTCCGGCTCAGGGCGATATCATGCAGGCGCGCTGGGGGACTCACGGCGATCACCCGGTGATTGCGCTTGTTCCCGGCAATGTGAAGGAGTGCTACGAGCTCACCTTCCGCGCTTTTGAGCTCTCGGAGAAATATCGGGTGCCGGTCATCGTGCTCACGGATGAAGTCATCGGCCATATGCGCGAAAAAGTCGTGTTGCCCGATCCCTCGACCTATAAAATTCCGGTTCGTGCGATGCCTGAGAGCCCCGCGGGGTACAAGCCCTATGCAGCCGATCCCAATGGCGGCGTGCCTCTCATGGCACCGTTCGGCACAGGATATCGTTGGCACTGCACGGGACTCTTCCACGATGAGAATGGAGCACCTTCCAGTAAACCAGTTGTGGCCGACAAACTCATGCGACGCCTCAACTCCAAGGTCGAGAACAGAGCAGAGGAACTCGCGGATTACTTCGCCGAGGGCCTCGACGATTGCGAAGTCGCAGTGGTGTCTTTCGGTTCTTCCGCAATGGCGGCGCTCTCCGCGGTGCGAAGGGCGCGAGCAGAGGGCAAGAAGGTGGGAATGTTGAGACTTAAGACACTCTGGCCGTTCCCCACGAAGACCGTGCGAACACTGCTCGCAGGCGCAAAGAAAATCATCGTTCCCGAGATGAACCTCGGACAGCTTGCACTGGAAGTCGAACGTGCGGCGGGGTGCAATCGTCCGGTCATCCGGTTAGGGAAAATCAACGGCGAGCTCTTCCATCCAGATGAAGTGTACGCGACGATAAAGGAGGCGCTCTGATGGCTGAATTTCTATCATACTTTCGACAAGACAGACTCCCGCACATATGGTGCCCCGGCTGCGGCAACGGCACAGTAACCGGTGCGCTGGTGCGCGCGGTCGACAAGCTTGGCCTCGATAAAAACAATGTCGTTATGGTGTCAGGAATTGGATGTTCGAGCCGAGCGGTCGGTTATCTCGATTTTGACACGCTTCACACCACGCACGGCCGCGCCATCGCGTTCGCCACCGGCGTCAAACTCGCCAGGCCGCACCTCAAGGTTGTAGTCATAACGGGCGATGGCGACAGCGCTGCGATCGGCGGCAACCATCTCATCCACGCTGCTCGCCGCAACATCGACATCACCACCATCATCATCAACAACGACACCTATGGCATGACGAGCGGACAGGCGTCACCTATGACCCCGCACGGGATGCTCGGCACGACCGCACCGTACGGGAATATCGAATACAACTTCGATCTGTG
>CAYXOW010000130.1:0-1623 GCA_964466815.1 uncultured Treponema sp. | reverse complement strand
ACTACGTACTCCTCGAGGACCTCATCGCAAAAGCCCTGATGCACAAGGGATTCTCCGTCGTCGAGGCGCTCTCGCAGTGCCCGACCTACTTCGGCCGCAAGAATAAGATCGGCGGCGCCGTGGACACGCTCAACTGGATCAAGGATCAGACCATCAATGTCAAAGCCGCCGCAGTGCTTCCTCCAGAGAAGCGAGAGGGTAAAATCCTCATCGGTGAACTCTACAGCAGCGAAAAACCGGAATTCACGCAGCAATATCTCGATGTCATCGCCCGAGTGCAGCGAACCAACCCCAGCTATGCCAGGAATAAAGGAGTACCAGCATGCGAACAGAATTCAGACTGAGCGGTTCAGGCGGTCAGGGGCTTCTCCTCGCGGGAATTGTTCTCGCCGAAGCTGCCATCGAAGACGGAAAGAACGCGGTGCAGACGCAGAGCTATGGGCCAGAGGCGCGCGGTGGATCGAGCAAGGCTGAGGTTGTGATCTCCGACGGCGACATCGATTACCCAAAGGCGACTGAGCCTGACTTTCTCCTCGCGCTCACTTACGACGCATATAAGACCTATGGTCTCTCGATGAAGAAAGGTGTGATCATCACCGACACGAGCGTCACGACTGAGCCGAGCGCGGCGGTGCCGGTTGTAGCGCTTCCCATCCTCGAAACTGCCTCGAAACAACTCGGAAGGGCAGTGGTGGCCAACATGGTCGCGCTCGGCGTGCTCGGCGGCATCTCCGGTGTCGCGACACCGAAGACCATGCAGGAGGCGGTGCGAACCCGTGTTCCAAAAGGAACGGAGGAACTCAATCTTGCTGCGCTCGAAGAGGGGCTTGCTCTGGCGGAGCTGGCCAAAGCGAAGCTCGTAGAGGCGGTTAAGGACCCGCTCGGTTCTGGTACGCGGTCCTGAGCTTGTCCACGTCCAAGGAGGAACTCATGACTGACAATGAAAAACTTGAACAAGATTTCAACGCCTGGAACGCGAAAGTGGAGAAGGCGAACGAAAAGTATCCGGAGCGCAAGAAGCAATTCGTAACCGGTTCGAACGCACCGGTTAACCGCGTCTACACACCTCTCGATCAGAGAGACTTCGACTACAGAACGCAGCTCGGGCTACCTGGCGAATTCCCGTACACGCGAGGTGTGCAGCCCACAATGTACAGGGGGCGCTTCTGGACCATGCGGCAGTACGCGGGTTTCGGTACGGCGGAAGAGTCGAATACTCGTTATAAATACCTTCTTGAACAGGGGCAGACCGGGCTCTCGGTGGCCTTCGACCTCCCGACACAGATCGGCTACGACTCCGACCACCCTCTCTCCGAGGGCGAAGTAGGAAAAGTTGGTGTGGCGATCGACTCGCTCGAGGACATGGAAGTGCTGTTCGACGGTATTCCCCTCGACAAGGTCTCCACGAGCATGACGATCAACGCGCCTGCGGCAGTGCTGCTTGCTATGTACATCGCGGTTGCTGAAAAGCAGGGCGTGGCTCCTGAGGCGCTCAACGGCACGATTCAGAACGATATTCTGAAAGAGTATATCGCACGCGGCACCTATATTTTTCCGCCTTCGCCCTCGATGCGGCTCATCACCGATATCTTCGAGTACTGCTCGAAGCAGGTACCCAGCTGG
>CAYXOW010000129.1:6521-6833 GCA_964466815.1 uncultured Treponema sp. | reverse complement strand
GTTACCACGACACCGAGCGCCGACAACCCATAGAGATAGATGCCATACGCTGTCGCAGGCACGAGCGCGATAACCACCGTGAGCATAATGCGCGGTGTATCGACCGGAGAGAAAAAGTGGGGACTCGAAGAAAGATACATCTTTTTATCTGACATTCTGGGCCTCCTTCTGTTTCAGGGCACGCAATACTTGCTTGCCTACCCTGAAGCGCTGCACCAGATGTCGGTGCGCGGGGCACACAAACGAGCACGTTCCACACTCGATGCAATCGAGAAGGCCGATTTTCTCAGCTTCGCCATAATTGCCGGCTTC
>CAYXOW010000129.1:5886-6479 GCA_964466815.1 uncultured Treponema sp. | reverse complement strand
TCGGACAGGCTCTGATACAGCGACCGCATCGGATACAAGTATCTTCTTCGTATTGCAAGGCTTCCTGCTCATTCATCAGTAGTACGCCGGAAGTATTCTTCTGAACTGGTATTTCGAAGCTTGGAACCGCGACTCCCATCATGGGGCCGCCAAATATCACTTTTCGCAGCGCCGCTTCGTCGATCTCTATGTTTCCAGCCTTCGCGAGGTCCGCCACTACCGTACCAATGGGTGCAATGAGGTTCTTCGGAGTCTTGCAGGCCCCGCCGGTCACGGTAAAGCCACGTTCGATGAGCGGCTTTCCCTCGCGGAAGGCGCTCACGATCGCGCAGAGCGTGCCCACATTCGAAACGACGCAGCCCACGTCCATGGGGAGGCCTCCCGACGGCACCTGCTTACCCGTAATTGCGGTGATGAGCATTTTTTCTCCGCCCTGCGGGTATTTCGTGCGCAGCTCCTGAATTCGGATCTTCATTCCAGCCTTTACCTGGGCATTCGCATCGATCGCTTTCTGTACATAGGGAATGGCGTGCTTCTTGTTCTCCTCGATCGCGATGATTCCCTCTGGAGCGTTCACTATTTTCATGACGATC
>CAYXOW010000129.1:4132-5825 GCA_964466815.1 uncultured Treponema sp. | reverse complement strand
AGGTACGGCTCACACTCGGCAGCATTCGCAATAACATAGGAAATTGGTTTTGTGGGCGCGAGTTTGACATGGGCCGGGAAACCCGCTCCGCCCATACCGACGATACCCGCTGCACGGATACGCGCGAGCGCCTCATCTTTGGAACAGGCAAACGGGTCGAGGGGCTGCATGAATTCCTGCGCCGTCTCACCCTCAGGAGGGTCCTTCGGTTCGATGACGATGCACAAACCTTCCGTGTTGTTGGACTGCATGCGCGGCTCGATCTTTTTGACGACGCCTGCGATCGATGCATGAACAGGAACCGTCATGCGACCATCTGCGTCTGCGATCTTTTGCCCGGCTTTAACGAATTCACCGACCTTGACGAGAGGCTGAATCGGAGCGCCGAAATGCTGATTGACCGGAATCACGACCTGCGACACTGATGTAATCCGTTCGATCGGCTTTTCCTGCGAGCGGTCCTTTCTCTCGGGCGGATGTGCCCCGCCTCTGAATGTCCTGATTGACATAGTGGAAAGGTCTCCTTTTGAAGGTTAGCTCTACATTGCGAATGAGCTAAGCTCTTTCGCATTCAATGCAAAATCTTTGAAAAGTATAGCAAAATCGAGCTATACTACCACTAGTTTTTAAGAATGGTCAAGGCAAGAACGGTATAAGTATTTACAGTAAAAGATTTAGATAATTTTTTATTTATTTCGATTTATGCGCGAACGCGACAGGCTAAAATCAAAAACGCCCCGGCTGTTCTCCAGGGCGTTTCACGTCGCGGCCGCGTTGCTTCCGCGGCACAAAATCAAGCTGTACTTATTTTCGGCCTTTAAGAATGATGCGGACCTGTTTCATCAAGCCCTCGCCCTCGCTCTTCGTTTCGATATCGACGATATCGTTCAGTGTGGTGTGTACAACGCGCCGCTCAAAAGGATTCATCGGCTCAAGCAGCACAGAGCGGCCGGTACGCCGCACTTCTTCCGCGGTTTCATACGCGATGCGCACAAGCGCTTCTTCTCGGCGGAGCCTATAGTTCTCGGAATCGAGGACAATCTTGATGTCATTGTGCCCGAGCGTCCCCGCATATACGTTCGCAAGCAGTTGCAGAGCGTCGATATTGCGCCCCTTTTTCCCGATTAGAATCGATGCCGAAGCAGTGTCGATACGCAGACCTAGTTTTTTCGGTTCCCGGAAGGCAATAGAGACATCTGCTGAATAGCCCATTTGAGAAATGACTGTCTTTGTCCACTCAATCATTTTGGTTTCGAAATCGTCCATAGGCAGAGGTTCGATCGTCCTCGCATCTTTGTGCGCAACTTCCTGCGGCGGTTCGCGTTCGGAGGACGAACTCAAAGCCCCCACCGCATCGCGCGTGTGCACGCGGATGCGGACTTTGCCCTTTTTAAACAGACCGGCAGTCTGATTTTCAAGGATCTCGACATCGAATGAGCTTGTATCCAGCCCCAGCTCCTGAGCAGCGAGTTCAATAGCTTCTCGCTCGGTTTTTCCTTCGAATTCATATATCATTTGGATCGCTCCTCACTACGATATTCTATTATTTAGAGTTGTTTTTTCGTTTTCCCGAGGCACCTGACGACTTTGATCCATCGCTCTTGGCATTCTGAGCTTCCGAGGCTTTGCTCTCAAGCCACTTCGTCACCTTCTCGGAAAAACCTTCTTTGGCGGGACCTCTGTTGGCGGGTCT
>CAYXOW010000129.1:818-4111 GCA_964466815.1 uncultured Treponema sp. | reverse complement strand
GGTCTCGCTCTCGTATCGGAAGCGCTGTTCTTGCCTGCAGCAAGCTTCGCACCACCAGTACCTGAACCGCTCGATTTGTCTCCAGACGAACCACCGCCAGAATTCACAGCGACAGCGCGGGCAAGCTTGTGCTTCTTCATGAGATCGTTGATTGCGATTTGCTGGATAATGGTCAACACGTTATTCGTGATCCAGTAGATCAGCAGACCCGACGGCACATCGTAGAGAATAAAGAAGAACATGATCGGCATTCCGTACATCATGAACTTCATCTGGTTTGCTTGTTGGCTGTTCGTTTGAGCGCTCTGCGGCGACTGAGTAAACTTGCCATACAAAAGTTGGCTAATCAGGTAAATGATGGGCAACGCCCTTAAATCGTTCCAACCGACAATCGGGAGCCTGAAGTTGCCGAAATTGATCACGCTTTCAGGAAGAGAGAGATCGTTGATCCACCCGTGAATGAACATAGCCCCACGTAAATCGAAGTGATTGTTGAAGAGATTGTACATCGCGATAAAGAGAGGAAACTGAATTAAGAGCGGCAGACATCCCGACATTGGGTTGTAATTTTCGCGCTTGTAGAGCTCTGCCATTTCCTGATTGAGTTTCTGTGGATTTCCTTTGTACTTGGCCTGCAGCTCCTGAATCTTCGGTTGCAATTCCGCCATGCGCGCAGTCGACATCGAGCTTTGCTTGGTCAGCGGGAAGAACAGCAGCTTTATGACAATTGTTACGAGGATAATCGCCACGCCATAGTTCGGAATGATGCTATAGAACAAATTGAGCAGGAATTTCAGGATATTCTCGAGCCATCCGAGGATACCGGAACCCTCCATAGCGTCTTCGAGTTTAAGATTCGAAAGTCCGAAGCCGTTCTTATCCGCGTACTCATATTTGCCAAGTTCTTTGGATGTTTTCGGGCCAAAATAGAAATAGTAGGTGTCCGTACTCGAAGCGCTCGTAATGGTGCTGCGGAGCAGTCCAAGAGTATCGGTCTGCTTGATGAGCGGATCCTGAGCGGTTTCAATCTGATATCCGGTAATCGGAGCTTTCGGCACTGCGATAAAGGTAAAATATTTACCGGACATTGCGACCCAGCTCGCGTTCGGTGCGATAGTGGTCGGCGTGTTCGCCTTCGGATTCTCGTACTTCTTTTTACCATCGACTTCTTCGATGAACTTGCGGTAATCGGCATTCTTAGGAAGCTGATCGAAGCGAGGGCCAATCTGCGGACCTAGATCAATGCGGTACGCGACGCCATTCGAGCCGATTACGATGGGCTTTCCGTCCGGCTGCTCGATGGAGACCGCTAGGCCGAACATGTACTCGCTTTCTCTGAACGAAAAGACCTTCTTCAGCACAAAGGGCACTTTTTGGTCGCTCCCCGCGAGCGGCGCCTCGAACATACGCGAGAATTCAATAGTCTTTTTCCCTTCATCGAGGTACTGCGTGTGCATGAGATCGCGCACAGGCGCCAGTGTCGAGCCGAAGGATATCGAAAGGCCATCCGAGCCTTGCGAGCCAGGAACCACCATGTCGACACCGCCGCGAGAATCGCTCTGGTCTTTGTGCTTCAAGAGGGTGAGCGAAACAATCTCTCCGCCGGCATTGGTAAAGGTTGCCCGAACCACATCCGTCTCAATAATGTATTTCTCTTCGGTTGTCGGTACCGGAATCGAGCTCGCCATGCTGCCCTTCACACTCGTCGCAGCGGGTGCTGGAACGATTGAAACTGGAGCGCTCTGTGGCTGCGTGCTCGTCGACTGGGCTGCTGCAGGCTGTGCGCTTGTCTGCGCTGGCTGCTGAGTCGCTTGTTGCTGCGTGCTTGGCGGGAAAAGGGCGTTCTGCACCACAAAGCCTGCGCTGACTATGACGGTGGACAACACCACCGCGATTATGGTACGGCGGCGGTCATCTTTCGAATTGGTTTGTTTTTCAAATATATCGTTCATGGTACTGGATCAAAGCCTCCTGGGTTTCCTGGATGACAGCGAATAACTCTCTTGAATGAAAGCACAAGACCCTTGAAAGGGCCGTATTTTTTTATGGCTTGGTACGAATACGAAGAGCAGGTCGGATAGAATCGACAAGATGGAGGGAATAACGGCGATATGGCGATCTGGTATATACGAATCGCTACTAAGAGAGGAAAAGAAAGTATTTTCTTTACGATGTTCATCGCAGCAAATCCGCCTTGCGAAGCAGATATTGCATCGCGCTGCGGCAATCCGAAAGTGCCGCATATCCGGGATACAGCACGAAGGCAATATCAAACCCTGGCTTTACATTGCAGCGCATCAGTCGCCACGACTCTCGAGCCAGACGTTTTGCTCTATTCCGTGCAACAGCGCCGGTAAATGAACGCACCGCAATAAATGCTGCCCGGCTTTCCTGCTCCCCTTTTCGGAGGACCTGCATACGCATGCCCTTGCAGGAAAACCGGGCTCCGTCCTTGAATATCAGATCGATTTCTTTCGCCTTCCGCACTCGAAGATGCTTAGGAAAGCTCAGATCGCGATGTTCTTCCTGATTGCCGGGCTCGGCGCTCTCAATATTTCTTGTTCTCATCGGCAACAGAGAGCTTTATTCTTCCTTTGGCTCTCCTTCGCTTCAGAACCAGGCGGCCGCCTTTTGTCTTCATGCGGGCACGAAAACCGAACTTCCTATTGCGTTTCACTCGGCTTGGCTGATAAGTGCGCTTCATGATTCTAACTCCTTACACAAACGGCTGCAATTTTCATCCAATTTTTACATTTGCAGCCGGAAAATTGCATAGTCAGGCGGTGGAGTATAAAACGCGAGAGCCTCTTTGGTCAATTGCCTTTTTTAGAAGATCGCTGAGGATCCTTGCTCCGCATTCGCGAAAAAATCTCATCGAGCGGTCTCGGAAGATCTACATTCTTCGTGGAGCTTGGCGAAGGAGAAGATGCGCGAAGGTTCACCTCCGCTCCGCCCATATCACTTCCAGCATCTGGACCACTCTCATTTTTATTTTGATCTTCCCTTGATTCCGCCCGAAAAGCCGCACTCGCATCGCTCAATCGGTCATCCACATTTTCAATCGTAAAAGCGAGGCTCGTTATATCAAGCTCCGGATAATGTTGAGAAATACGCTTTAAAATTCGTTCTTGATCCATCTGTAAAAGCTGAATCCATCCCGCATGATCCGCTGCAATGAGAAGCGTTCGATGCAGAACACTCTTTGGTCTCGAATGGTCGGCGAGGCGCAGACCGACAATCTGCTTCCACGTCGATCGAAAAGCTTCAAAACGCGAAGCATCCTGAATAGTTCG
>CAYXOW010000129.1:0-801 GCA_964466815.1 uncultured Treponema sp. | reverse complement strand
TTTTAAGTACCTCAGCGGCCTTTTTCACTCGAAAATCGTCCATCTTTCACCTTATAGACAATTGTATTCTCATCGGCGTACTCGTGCCACGGTTCCTCAGGCAAAAAAGTGAAAACCGATTGAGCTCCGCTTTGTCGCGTAGGAAGCAGCGAGAAAAATCGTCTCCTTTTCGCCACATCGAGTTCGAGCAGCACATCGTCAAGGAGCAGCACGGGATAACGTCGCACTCCGCCGACATTAAAGCGCGCATAGAGTTCCATTTGCACAATTCTCAGAATGAGCGATGCCAGTCGAAGCTGTCCTGTTGAGGCAAAAGAGGAAAAACTTCGATTTTCTCGAATAAAAACCCACCGATCGCGGTGTGGACCAGTGAGTGTCGTGGCAGCTTCGATATCTTTGCCACGCCGTTTCTCCAACTCGGCCAAAATCTCCTCTATCGAAGCATTTTCCGGCCAATTCGGAACATATCGCACGAACACTTCCGTTCCTAGTTGCGCGATTTTTTCATAACTATCCGGGAAAACCTCTGCAAAAAGCTTTGCCAAACTTGTACGATAGGACATAAGTGCGATGCCGTAGTGAGCAAGCTGTGCATCGAGCGCATCGAGCAAACTCGTCGCATCCGTTTTGAGCGCCATATTACGGTGCTTGAGTACACGGCGATAGGCTCGCAACACATCGATATAGTCAAGCCACAACATACCCGCGCATTGGTCAAAGAAAAACCGCCGTTCTTCCGGAATTCCTGAAGCGAAGGCGAAGTCTTCATGACAAAACACCACCGCTGGGTTGTGCGCGACA
>CAYXOW010000128.1:6572-6862 GCA_964466815.1 uncultured Treponema sp. | reverse complement strand
GAGGCGAGGGCGTTGGTACCTGTGCCGATCATGCGATTGCTCAACTCGGTTCGAATAGGCCAGGTCCCAGTTACTGAGAAACCAGCATGAATAATTGCTTCGAGAAAGGTTTCCCAGCCAGTACTCGAAACACCTTCATCAGATTCGCTCTCCGATTGCTTGAAGGCGTAGTAAATTGTCACTGGAAATCCAGGATGAGCCTGTTCGACAAGACGATGCATGGCTTGAGTCATGCCATCGAGGAAAAAAGCCTCAGCTTTCTCTTTGCTTCCATGACGGTACGGTGTCGC
>CAYXOW010000128.1:0-6559 GCA_964466815.1 uncultured Treponema sp. | reverse complement strand
AACTCCTCTGATTTTGGTACACTTAGTGTAATAAACAGATTATGAAAAATTGTCTTGAGTGATCTCCGAAGCCAAACATAAAAATAGTCTGATAGATCAGCATAACCAATATTGTCAAAGTACGGAGGATCAGTAGAAATTATTTTATTTACAGAAATGTTCTGATTGGAAGCATTTTTTTGCATACTATAGCCATTTTGAATCTTCTTATATGAATAATTTAATATCTCAGAAATCTGATCAATTGCATTTGAATAACTTCCTGTTAGCCCAGATAATGAATTCGATTCAGCGTAATCCCACATCATAGGAATCGCTTGACGACCAAAAGTATTTCGAATGCTGTCTCTGGTACAGTCCCATCCACAAATCGTTGAGGATCTATCTGCTAATCTATCAACACCAAGTCCCAAATACACCCCCACTGCCTCCGCATACGCCTTTGCGCCAGTTCCGCCGCCATCTAGGCCAATTCCGTCGTCCTTCAGCCCCGCTGCGATCGCGTCCTGTTCGATGCGTGGTATCGCTTCCTGCACGAGGTCGGAGAAAGTGTCGAGCGCTACGAGCTGACGAGGAGTAAAAAGGTCACCGAAGGATTTTAAACCAAATAAGGGTGGAGAAAACCATCTAGGATTTTCAGGCATCATTACATCAGGTTTCCAATTGGGGTGTGCATTTTCAGTAATATTTTCATGATTTATAGTTGGAGAAAGATAAACCCTGCCCTTGTCTCCTTCAGCAACTATCGTCATGAGTTTTGCGTGCATTCGTCCTGCTTGTGCTTCTAAATAAATATAATTACTCGGAATTGGTTCTCCAGAAACTAGGCACATGAAATTTGCCCCGCGCGCCAGCTTTGTTCCATTCTTCGCTCGCTCAGCATCCTTCGGCGTTCCCACCTTCACTGTGAACCGATATCCGCCATCCTCGATTACCGGCTCAACGTAGGCTTCCTTGCCGGGCTTGGTTGAGAGCATGAAGGTACTCGCCAGCGGCACCTCGACATTCGCGAATGCAGGGTTGGGACTCTTTACCGTCCGCGCCCATATCCAGGCTATCACTGTGAGCTCTCTATTTCGATACGGCGCAAGATCGGGTCGCTCCGCGACCATATCCTCCGTGATCTTTACCTTTGGATAGAGGTGCCCGATACGCTTTTCGGCTTCGTCGCGCATCCATGCGCCGTAGTACCGAACATCCTCCGCGAGACCCATTGCGCCTTTCCATGGGCGCTCGATGAGATCCTGTGTCGCCCTCGCTGTAGGATTGACAGGCGGTTTGCCCGCAAATTTCGGGGGAATCTCGATCATCGCCTTGTTGATCAGTACCGCCACGGGGTTGAGGTCGCTTGCCCAGGCTTCGAGCCCCAGACGCTGCGCCTCCAGGGGAAGGGCGCCGCCTCCCGCGAAGGGATCGTGGAACGCCGGCAGCTTGTTACGATCGAAGAGCTCCGCCGCGCGCGGATGATCCGCGTTCTCCGCGCACGCGCGCCGCCAGCTGTTCCAAATTTCGTCTCGCGCTCTCTGGAGCACCGCTTCGTTCGTCGTGTTCTCCCACTTCACAAGATCCTCGATGATGCCGAAGAGCCGTTCGCGCTCCTTCTGCTGCGCTTTCTCTGTGGGGAAAAGATCAGGATACGACGAAGGATCATCGACCATCTGCGCAAAGATCACCGCGCGAGCCGCCGCTAGCGGCCTGCGCGCCCACCACAGGTGTAAGGTACTCGGGTGGCCGTGCCGGATGGACTTCTCCCTCGCGCTCGCCTCATTGATCGCCTCCAGCGGAAGCGCGACTTCGATTAGTTTTTTGCGGATAACAATAGGTTCTCCTGAAGAATTCGGTCGACGATTCTCTAACGATTTCATCTGTATATTCCCTCTGATATATCTGACGATTATCTGACGATCATTTCTCCTCGAACAAAGATGGATACCATATCCTTTTGCCGTTCATTCAGCTGAGCCTCAATCGTCGGAGTCACGATAAGCCTCTTCCCTGGAACAGGGACGATACTTGCCGCGACAAAGTTTGGCAATTGTTTTTGGCGCAGGAGGAAGACCGGGGCTCGAGACGATGATCTTGTCGGCGGAAACTTCCAGCATAATCTTTCGTCCAGCCTTACGCGATTGAGACCGACTAGACGCCTTGGATGGCACGTATTTCGAACGATATTCATATCGAGATCTCGCCACATCACTCGATTCATGCTGGGTTGCTCGTTCGCCTTTAATGAACACAAGAATCGGCAAATTTAATTCTTTTGCATGCCGATACCCGGAATGGGTAATGGAATTATCTCCAACATAGGATGAGAGAAAAGCGTCAGTGCTCATGAGATTCTGAAGTTTCAGCCGTTCGCTTACCAGCACTCGCTGCACTGAACTCACAACAACTCGCAGGCGTTCAATCATCTCGGTTCCTCGGACTTAGCGATCAATCCGGCAAAATCGTATTCAGAGCTTGTGACGAGAAAATCGGGCTCCCTCTGGAAGGGTTGGCGAATATAGTGAACTCGGTAGTTCGAGTCATCCAGAAATTCAACAATGGCGAGTATAAAATCCTCTGGCTTATTGAGCGAGTATAGCACTTCGTTTCTGGTAACCGTGATGGAGCGTGCGCTAGAAACACGGCCCTTCACTTCGATGAAGCGCAGTTTTCCTGTGCCGGGCACACGACTCTCAATGTCGTAACCGAGTTTTTCTAGCTCTCGGTCCACAGGCTCGAAGCCGAGTTTTCGTTCAATTTCCATTACAATCGCGCGGGCTCGAGCCGCACTCTCCTGTGTTTCGATAGCTTGACTCGGCAACGGGGTGGTTTCGCCCTGCATCGCAGCAATAAGTCCTTTGGGCACTACCAGAAAACCGCCCTGAATTATTGGGGGAAGCGGGGATATCTGGGCTTCGAGCGAGAGTTCTTCCAGCCGCTTTTTCATGCGGCCATACAGAGAATCCGCACGTTTTCTTGCCTCCCCTGAATTGAGGCGTGCGTTGGGGTGTCCGCTCTGCTCCTGAGCTCGCAGCTCCTCTGCGCGGTGATCCCAGTAATTGATCTCTTTGGTCAACCGATCCTTAACCGCCTCGCGGGTCTTTTCGATGAGCGAAAGTCGCTCATGTGAGATTTCTTGCAGATGTTCAGGCACTACGGAAGTCACGGCATACTCGAGCACCTTGCCTTCGAGATCGCGCTGAATCCAGGAGCACTCTGGACGTGCGAGAATCTGTTCAACACTCGGTTCCTTCTCTTTAAGTGGGCGATAGTCGAGATAGGGGGCGTAGTGAATGTGACGGGGCGCGCTGTCGGCATCGATTTCGACATGGAGCACGCGCTTGGAAATGATCCGGTGTTGGCCTGTTCGCGTGACGCTCGCATCCTGGATCGCATGCTCGATGTAGAAAAACATGCGAGGCGCAGTGCTGAAATCCGCATCATCCACAAGAATTGCTCCACGCTTAAGGATTTCTCGATTCCGCTCCAGAGTGAGGTCGATCACTGCGTCGAGAAGCGGAGTACCTGGGCAGAGAAAGGCCGCAAGCAGGTGCCCTTGTACGGCAATCAGGTCCTTCTCGAACGCAACGCGCTCGTAGCGGGAGAGCACAGGTTCCCGGATGCCGATCTGCATGTCGCGGTTGCGCACGACGGCAGGAACAAACGTAACCTCGTAGCGTCGCGGTTCCCGCTGCCGCAGAGTGCCTCCAAGTCGTCCAAAGGCTTCGATGAAGAAAGACTCGATATAGTGCGGCTGGAGCCGACGCGCCTCTGCTCGCTCCATATCCTCGCGAATTTTCTGTATGCGGCTCACATCCATGACATCGCGGACAAGCGCCTTTTCGTCGAGAAGGTTCTGCAGTTCACGTGTATCGAGCGTATGTTCGACAACCCTATTGAGGAATTCCCGCACATCCTCACGTTCACCATAGCGAATGGCTTCGATGAGCAAATCCTTGAGGGATTTGCCTTCGAATTGCAGTTTTCCCAGCACATCGAACACTTGGCCGCCCAATGCTTCCTTCGCTTCAGAGAGTTTTTCCAGAAGCTTGAGATAGACATCGCCTTCGCGGGTATCTTTGGCGACAAGATTCCAGAGAAAACAGGCTTCGGTCTGCCCGATTCGATGGATGCGTCCAAAACGCTGTTCAAGGCGGTTGGGATTCCAGGGCAGATCATAGTTCACCATGAGGTGTGCGCGCTGCAGATTGATACCTTCTCCAGCGGCGTCTGTCGCAACGAGTACCTGCACGTCGGGCTGATATTTAAAGGCTTCTTGGGTTTTAATGCGTTCTTCCCTGCCCATGCCACCGTGCATAACCACCACCGCATCGTCTCGCCCGAGGAGCGTCCCGATCCGTGCGCGGAGATACTTGAGCGTATCCTTGTGCTCGGTGAAAATGACGATCTTCTGGTGCGGTGAAGATTTGGGTTTCAAGACAAGCCCGCTGTCAGGCGCCTGGTCTGCCGCGCTCTGGTGGTCCGCACCACCTTGCTTGAAAATTTCCATAAGAAGACCAGAGAGCTCGCGCCACTTAGTGTCTTGACCGCTGCGGCGTACAGTTGCCGCGAGCTCTTCGAGATGCTTCAGCGTGGCAATTTCGAGGCGCAGTTCCTCGATGGTTCTTGAGGCAGTTGCCTGATCGAGTACTTCCTCTTCGACAGTTTCAACTTCACTATCGGGTGCTTCTTCGAGATCCTCCCACGCGTCCTGGTCGAGAATGGGCATCTCTTCGATTGATGCGCCCTGCGTTCTTCCTCGCTGCACAAGTTCCATTTCGTGGAGCTTCGACTCGAGGCGTTCGCGGCGGCGCTGTAAGGATTGATAAATGGCCTCGGGTGAAGACGCAAGCCGACGCTGCAGAACGGTGAGCGCGAATCCTACAGTGCTTGCGCGCCTTTCGTTCTGAAGCGCTTCCGCCCGATTGAACTCATCTCGCACATACGAGGTGACGGCGGCATAGAGCGCAGCTTCTCCTCCTGAGAGGTGGTAGGGGACGGTTGTGGCGACGCGCGGAGGAAAGAGCGGTTTGCCATCGAACTTGAGAAGCTGTTCTTTCACCATTCTTCGCATGAGGTCGCTCACCTCTGTCTGGTGCACACCGTCGCGAAATTTCCCTTCGAATCGGTCCCCATCGAGGAGCGATAAGAAGAGCTGGAAATCAGCTTCTTTGCCGTTGTGAGGTGTTGCCGTCATGAGAAGAAAATGACGCGTAAGCGACGACAAGAGCTTACCGAGCTGAAATCGCTTTGTATAATTGATCTCGCCGCCGAAGTATGTGGCGGACATCTTGTGGGCTTCATCGCAGACCACAAGATCCCACTGGCAATCCGGAGCCTTAAGCTTCTCCTGGAGAGTTTGATTGCGGGAGAGCATATCGAGCCGCGCAATAACAAGATTTGCTTCAACAAACCAGTTGCCGGTCCTTGAGGCTTCGATCTTGTCATTCGTGAGTATTTCAAATGGCAGGTTGAATCGCTGATATAGCTCATCCTGCCACTGCTCGGCTAGGCTCCCGGGACACACTACGAGACAACGCTGCAGATCGCCCCGCACGATGAGTTCTTTCATTAAAAGGCCCGCCATGATCGTTTTCCCTGCGCCTGGGTCGTCGGCAAGGAGAAACCGCAGAGGCTGACGCGGCAGCATGGCTTCATAGACAGCGGTGATCTGATGCGGCAGCGGTTCGACCACCGAGGTGTGCACGGCGAGGACAGGATCGAAAAGATGCGCAAGACGTATGCGTTGGGCTTCCGAAACAAGACGGAATAGCAGACCATCTCCATCAAAGCTCCATGGACGCCCCTCTTCCACGAGCGATAGCCTATTTTCATCGTGTCGATAGAGCAGCATGTTGGCCACGTTTCCAGTTTGGCTTTTGTAGGTCAACTCGATGGCATCGGAGCCATACCATCGAACGTTCACAACAGTGACACTACACTCCGGCAATATTCCGCGAATTTGAATGTTGGGCGTCAGTTTTTCGAGATTCAACATACCGAGCTCCGCCACTGTTGATATTTTCCCATAGTTTTATGAATCGTCAAATTGTAGCCTTGGGAACTGATGCTGTCAAACAAGGCCCGTTTCACTCCTCGTCCCAGCCTTCGCTCTGTACAAAAGAAGAAAACCGCTCTCTGAGGGCTTTGCGGAAGCTGTGGCCGGTGAGACCGAGGAGGCGGGCAGCGGCTTCACGGTTGCCGTTGGTATCGCGGAGAGCTCGGGCGACGTACTCCCACTCGGTTTGGAGCATGCGGGCGCGCAGGTCGATGCCGGTGTGCGGGAGGTCGATCCGCAGGGGCTTTGGCGCTTCGGTTCGGTGCACTGCGCGGATGTCGCCCGGCAGGTAGTCGGGAATGATTTCGTCGTGCAGGGCGATGGCTGCGGCGGAGCGCACGGCGTTGAGGAGCTCTCGCACATTGCCAGGCCAGGCGTAGCGCACAAGGAGCTGTTTTGCTTCGGCTGAAAGATATTTGTGCTCGCCGTAGTCTAGATTCCACGCGGTGAGGGTTTTTTGTATGAGCGCTTCGATATCTTCGGTGCGCTCACGCAAGGGAGGAATAGTGATGGCGA
>CAYXOW010000127.1:4509-6917 GCA_964466815.1 uncultured Treponema sp. | reverse complement strand
AGCTGGGCGCAGCTTTTCCGTAATCGATCTGCGAACAAAGAAGCGGCGCGGTATTCAGTTTCTACCCGAACCGTGGGAAATGGTGCTCACCGATTCGAAGGTTCCGAGATCATCTGTCGACGCTGAACTTTCGCAGAGAGTCGCAGACTGCAATGCCTGTCTTTCGATCATTTCACCCAACAATAGCAGATCTATTCGAGAGATACTCCCTCGCGAACTTGATGAGCTGCTCGGTATCGTTCCAGAACGAAAGCGTCGCCGCTGCCTCCATATCCTGGAAGAAGTGCGAAGAGTAAGTGATGCTGAAGAGGCGATTTCAAAGCAGGACTACTTAGGTTTCGGTAAAATTGTAAATAAATCCCACGCTTCTTTGAGAAGTCTCTATGAGATTTCCTGTCCTGAAATCGATTGGTTGGAAAAGCGAGCGCTTGAGATTGATGGAGTTCTCTGTTCCAGGCTCGTAGGGCAAGGCTTTGGTGGAAGCACGCTGACAATTCTCAAGAGCGACGATAAAGAACTATATCATCATAAATTAGAAGAGTATGAAAGAATTTTTGGATTCAGATCAGTAATACATGAAGTAACCACAGGGGCAGGTCTGCGTATCCTTGAACATTGAGGTACTACTTCTATTTATCCTCGAAATGGAGAATGCATGAAAATATTATTGACAAATGACGATGGAATTCAATCCGATGGGTTGTACGCTCTTATCGACGCTCTGAATAAAATGAGAGATATTAATGGGAAGCCTTTGCATGAAATCTGGGTAGTGGCCCCTGAGCATGAACGCTCAGGGGTGAGCCACGCAATGACACTTAAAAAACCAACCAAACTTCGAAGATTGGGCGATTTTCGCTTTAGCTGCTCAGGTACACCCGCAGACTGTATTATTGTGGCGGGTTTAGGTGTACTTCAAGAAGCGCCGGATCTTGTGATCTCGGGCATCAATCGAGGACCAAACTTAGGAACCGATATCATTTATTCCGGCACATGTGGAGCCGCGCGTCAGGCTGCTCTCGCAGGAATTCCATCGATGGCTATTTCATGTGCCGCCTTTGGCGACAATCTTGAATATACTGGGATCACCAGCTTTTTAACCGAACACCTTGAAGCGCTTGTAGCGCTATGGAAAACAGATTCGTTTATCAACATCAATGGCCCATCGACGGCCTGTACCAATCTGAAAGCCGTGTGGACTGTCCCTGGCAAGAACAGATATAAAGACAATCTTAAGTGTTTCGACGGAGCTGACGGTTACACCTATTGCTTCTTAGCGGAAGGAAGACAAGAGCGAAGCCCTGACATCTACTCAGATCATCATGCTATTTCAAAGGGGAATATTGCGGTAAGCTTAATCGATATCAATCCAAGAGCATTCCACGATCCCTCGTTGAATGGGAATTTTGTGTTTTAGTGCTGGAAATGAATCTTATTCAAGATTCCTTAGATTTATGTCAATGATAGGTCTTGACCAAAACTGGAAATTTCGAGTATAGTGCCGACCGTTGCCCACGCCATCTTAGCTCAGTTGGCAGAGCGCGTGACTTGTAATCTCGAGGTCCCCGGTTCGATTCCGGGAGATGGCTCGAGGGACGGAAGTCCATCCTTGGGGAGATTCCCGAGTGGTCAAAGGGGGCAGACTGTAAATCTGTTGGCTTTCGCCTTCGAAGGTTCAAATCCTTCTCTCCCCAAAAACCTCCTCGAAAGAGGAGGTTTTTTTATTGGTGGTGATATGCGTGAAAAGTCGAATTCGCTTGAATTTCGATTCGAATGTTCTCGATGCAATAACTGTTGCGGTGGACAGCCGGGCTATGTATGGCTTTCTGAAGAAGATTTAGATACCCTTTGTAAATATATGCAGATGGGCAGGCTTGAATTTGCAGAAATGTACTGCAGATTGGTCGATCTAGGATCAAAAGTGACGTTAAGTCTGAAAGAAAAACGGAACTTTGACTGCATTTTCCTGGGCAAAAATGGATGTGAAGTGTATGAAGCGAGGCCTTCGCAGTGCCGAACGTATCCTTTATGGGAACATATTATCAAGAATCGCGAGTCATGGGAAAAAGAGCATGCGGAATGTCCCGGAATCGGCCGTGGCTCTTTGATTTCGGCTGCAAAAATTCAAGCATCCATTCAAAATAGGCGCAACAACCCTCCACTTGATATCAAATTCACTCAGGGTTTGGAGCACCTCAATCATGATTGGAGAAGTGAATGAATCGTTACGGTGCAATCCGAAAGGCACAATATCTAGTTTTCGCAATCTTGATTGTGATTGTCATATGTAGCGCGCTCATACTTTTGCCTCCGTTTCGAAACGAAAAGGTAGAAGTAAGAGTAAACAGGGGGATGAGCCTAAGTTCTGTCGCAAGAGACCTAAAAAATGCAAGAGTTATTCCATCTTC
>CAYXOW010000127.1:4263-4469 GCA_964466815.1 uncultured Treponema sp. | reverse complement strand
ATATGCGCCTCAGCGGCTCAGAAAAATCTATCAAACCTGGGCTGTACGAATTCGATCCCTTTCTTACACCTGTTTTGGTCGCGAGAAAACTCGTCCGTGGAAACACAATCACCGAAAAAGTCGTCGTCCCGGAAGGTCGAACAGCGAAACAATTGGCGCTTCTGCTTGAGCAGCATGGCATCGTATCGGCAGACGCCTTTCTGCAG
>CAYXOW010000127.1:3985-4246 GCA_964466815.1 uncultured Treponema sp. | reverse complement strand
CAGCGCGTGAATGACTCGGGACTTACAGCTTCTCTTGGTATTCCGGCTTCAAGTTTCGAGGGCTATTTATATCCGGATACGTATTTTTTGGAAAAAAACGCCAATCCGGATGATGTTATTCGACTCATGGTCGGTAATTTTAGAAAAGCACTGAATAGAATAATATCAAATGGAATCGATCAGATGTCACCAGAAATTCTCCACCAGAAAGTGATTCTCGCTTCAATCATTGAGCGCGAATATAGACTTCCAGAGGATGCT
>CAYXOW010000127.1:0-3970 GCA_964466815.1 uncultured Treponema sp. | reverse complement strand
GGATGCTCCCATGATTGCGTCTGTATTTTATAACCGTCTTGCAAAGCAAATGCCTCTACAATCTTGCGCAACTGTCGTATATGTCCTCACGGATCATATGGGGAAGCCTCACCCTTCGGTAGTCTACTATAATGACCTCAAGACTAAAGATCCTTATAATACCTATATTCATAGAGGTCTTCCTCCTGGACCGATATCGAATCCCGGAGAAGTAAGTCTAAGAGCAGCCATATATCCTGCAAAGACGGATTATCTCTATTTTAGGCTTGAACGAGTGGTAAGCACCGCTTTTCTCGTACTTTGGAAGAGCATAATGAAATCGCTTTGATCCCTAAGGGGCTGTGAGTGTTATGGCGCGCATTTCTGCTGAACTCAAGCAACAAATTCTCGATAAGACTGATTTTCTCGCTGTCTATCAAGAACATGTAAGACTTCAAAAGAAAGGCGCTTCCTATTGGGGGCTGTGTCCATTTCACTCTGAAAAGACTCCATCATTCTCTGTAAGTGCCGAAACGGGACTCTTCTATTGTTTTGGTTGCCACAAGGGCGGCTCTGTCATTCAATTCCTCATGGATGTGGACAAGCTGGGATATAGCGAAACTATGGAAGAATTGGCGCGCCGTGCAGGAATTCAGATACATTTTGAGGAATCAGAACATGCGAACGAGACAGAAAAGAATCGTCAGGTTCTTCTAGAACTCTATGAGAGGCTCACGAAAACGTTTCAATGGTTTTTATTGGAGCATCCGTCAGGGAGCCCAGCCTTGAAGATTCTTTACTCGCGAGGATTATCTGATCCTCTCATCCACTCCTTTGGGCTAGGTTATGCACCAGCGAGTCGACAATGGCTCCATTCATTTTTAATAAAAAAGGGATATTCCAATACTTTTCTTGCACAGAGTGGACTTTTTTCGAAGAGCGATCCCACCTGGCCCCTCTTTGCAAATCGAATAATGTTTCCTATTCGCGACACAAAGGGCAGAGTCGTAGCTTTCGGCGGACGCAATTTGGATAACGAAGGTCCAAAGTACATCAATAGCCCAGAAACGATTATATTTAAGAAACAAGAAACACTCTTTGCGTTTTCGCATGCGCTCGAAACAATAAAGCAAAAAGATGAAGCGATCGTCTGTGAGGGGTACATGGATGCACTTTCATTTCACGCTGCTGGTTTGACAAATGCTGTCGCGCCTTTGGGAACCGCATTCACGAGCCATCAGGCCATGCTGATTCGGCGACGAGCCTCTAGATCGATACTCTGTTTTGATACTGATTCGGCTGGACTCATAGCCGCCGAGCGAGCATGCGCTATCGCAACAGCGGCAGGACTCGAAGCTTCCGTGTTGATGCTCTCGGAGGGTAAAGACGCTTCAGAGATTCTTGAAAAAAAGGGGGCGGGGGAGTTGACGAGAATGGCGAAAAATACTATAAACGCTGGACATTTTCTGCTTGAGCGCGCCAGTAAAAATTTCGATATCTCCACTATGGAGGGCAAGTCGAAGGCTGTGTCGTTTTTATTTCCATTTCTCGATGCGCTGGATTCCGATGTGCGACGTCAGGAATACATGAAAGAAATCGGTAAAGAGTTTGGAGTAAGCCCGCGTGCGGTAGAAATGGATTATAATAGAGCGAAGGCCACTGGAGCATTTCGTCAGAGAACGGACACTGCTCAACATCTCTCTCCAAATGCGGCCATTTCTGCGAGAACCGCGGATATCGTTTTCCTTGCAGCAGTGATATTATCGGAGGATCCGTTTCAAATTCTATCGACGGGGCTAACAATCGAAAACTTAGAAGACACAAGAGCTAGAGATCTTTACGCTGCGATTGTGGACGCGCACAAAGAAAATGTTCGGGATATAGATGGGATTCTCTCATTTTGCACTGATGACTCAGCTGTTCGATTTGTAAGAGAAATTGACGCGTCAGGTGAACTTCATGATAACCTTGAGCGAATTATCCAAGATAGTTTGCAGCAGAAAAGAAAGAGTGCACTTGAAAAAGAACGGCAGAGACTTGTCGGGAAATTGCATCAGGGTTTCGAAACCGAAACGGAAAAGAAAATCTTAGAAGATATTATGAAAATAGACGCCGAATTAAAAATTACGGGAGGAGATATCAATGAGTGATATAGAGCTCGATCCCGCTATTACTAAGCTCCTCGATTATGCAAAAGAAAAAAAGACTATTAGTTTTGATGAACTTTCCGACATGCTTCCGGAGCAGATCCTCAACTCAGACAAAATGGAAGCGATCATCAATCTCCTCGTAAGCAGCAATGTTAAAATTGAAGAAGAAGTGCAGATAGAAGATGAAACGTTACCCAAGACTCCTATAGTGCCGTTGAAGAGCAAAATGGTCGCCAATGACAAGGAGATGGCCAGTGACGATCCTGTACGGCTCTATTTGAGGGATATCGGCCGCGAAAATCTTCTCACTGCGGAGCAAGAAGTAGAACTTTCTCGGACGATGGAGCAAGGTGAAAATATAATAAAGAATACTCTTCGAAAATCGGGTATGCTCATCCCGGAATTTCATCTGATTATCGCAAAAGCGACCAGAAAAGAACCCAAAGACATCTCTCTCCAAAAAAAAGAGAATACCGAAAAAATAGCGGAGCGGAGAAGGCTGAATCAGTTCTATAAAGAATTGATCGATTCTTGTGCTTCAGATCTCAAGCTCTATATGGAGCAGAAAAAGTCGATCATCGCGAAAGGCGGCGATATCTTTGAGGATCAAGAATTAAAGGATATAAAGGCTCGAATTCTCATACAGGTCAATCAAGCCGACATTCACCCGGAAGAGATAAGCGCTTTTTCTGAAAAATTCATCGCGGCAGCTAAGAAAATTATCCGATATCGAAAAGAACAAGATCGCATTGAAGGGATTCTTCAGGTCGCATCGTCCAAAGATCTGCGTGCGCTAGGAAGAAACCTGACGATCAAGGAAAAACGCGAAGAAATCGAACAGCGGCTGGGGCTCAGTGCCGAAGAGATAAAGGATCGAATTCGACAGCTTCAAGTAAATGAAAAAAAGCTAAAAGATATAGAAAATAATTTCGAGACTCCGACCGATAAAATCATCGCTATGGCTCGAGAAGTGAATCGTGGCCGAAAAATGATGAAAAGCGCTAAAGATAAGCTTATTAAGGCTAATCTCAGGCTCGTGGTTTCTATTGCAAAGAAATATACGAATCGCGGCATGCAATTTTTCGACCTGGTACAGGAAGGAAATATAGGACTCATTAAAGCTGTAGAAAAATTCGAATACCGCAAGGGGTATAAATTTTCGACCTACGCAACATGGTGGATTAGACAAGCGATCACTCGCTCGATCTCGGATCAAGCGAGGACCATCCGAGTGCCGGTTCATATGATTGAGCAGATCAACAAAGTCGTTCGTGAATCACGACAGCTCATGCAAAAATTGGGAAGAGAGCCAACAGACGAAGAAGTGGCCGCGCAGCTTGGATGGGAGATTGAGCGAGTTAAGGCCGTAAAGAATGTCGCGAGAGAACCAGTATCCCTTGATACACCAATTGGCGAAGATGAGGATTCGCTACTTCAAGATTTTATCGAGGATAAGGAAGTTGAAAATCCGGCTGTTCAGACCGATTACAACCTACTGCAGGAACAATTGCGAATGGTTCTTTCTACGCTTCCGAAGCGCGAGCAAGAAGTGCTCAGGATGCGATTTGGACTAGACGAGGGCTATTCATTGACATTGGAAGAGGTTGGCTTGTATTTTAATGTAACCCGAGAGCGTATACGCCAGATTGAGGCCAAAGCTCTTAAAAAATTGCGACAGTTTAAGCGTAGTCAAAAACTTCGCGATTATATAGATCACTAATCGAGGTGCATTATGTCCATGAGAATGGATGAGGTGTTTGAAACACTGAGGCAATATCAAGAGATGCTGAGCAAACGCGTCGAGTTGGAAAAACAGCTGGAAGCGATGCCCAAGACTATTG
>CAYXOW010000126.1:6717-6924 GCA_964466815.1 uncultured Treponema sp. | reverse complement strand
CATGACGGAGTCGTATAAGAAAAAGACCACAATAACGTTGTAAAAAAAGTAGCGGGCGTTGCCCGTTAAAATATTCATTGTATGGGAGGCACCATGAAATTCGGAAAGAAAGCGATTCTCGTAGCTGTCATCGCCCTCACGCTGGCGACAGGAACCGCGTTCGCGCAGAAGACCTACCACATCGGCGTCACGCTGTACGACCGCGAT
>CAYXOW010000126.1:6245-6660 GCA_964466815.1 uncultured Treponema sp. | reverse complement strand
ATCCCAACGTCATCGTCGATTCCCAGGATGCCAAGCAGGATGTCAATCAGCAGATGGCTCAGGTCGATGTGTTCGCCACCAAGAAGTATGACGCCATCATCGTCAACCTGATCAACACCGACACGGTCGAAACCATCATCCAGCGCGCCAAGGGCATCCCCACGATTTTCGTCAACCGCAGACCGCGCGACGCAGTCATCGATGGCGTGAAGACAGCCTATGTCGGCTCGCAAGAGTACGACGCCGGCCGCATGCAGGGCGAATTCCTCGCGCAGTTCTTCAAAGGCAAAAAGGAAATCCGCTATGTGCTGTTCATGGGACAGCTCGGTCTTGAGAACACCAACGAGCGCACCCGCGGTGTGAAGGAGACACTCCAGAAAGCCGGTTTCACCCTGACGAAAGTGTATGAAGACAC
>CAYXOW010000126.1:1969-6213 GCA_964466815.1 uncultured Treponema sp. | reverse complement strand
CGCTGGAAAGCCATGAATCAGATGCAGCAGCTCCTCGGCACCGGCAAGCAGTTCGACGTCGTGATCTGCAACAACGACGAGATGGCGCTCGGCGCGATCGAGGCCATGAAGGCGCTCAAGATGGATCTCAAGAAAATCCCGGTAGTCGGCATCGATGCGACACCACCCGCGAAAGAAGCGGTGAAAGCCGGCGACATGGCCATGACCGTGTTCCAGAACGCGAAGGCGCAGGGCGCGGTTGCCCTCGAGTTTGCGCTCAAGGCGGCACAGGGCCAGAAGATCGAGAAATTCGGTTGGGTACCGTTCGAACCCGTCACCATCAACAACGTAAGCAAGTACTGAGCGGTGAGGATCCAGAGGGAAGCTCCGCGGCGCATCCCGCGGGGCGCTCCCTCCCTTTTTTAGAAATGGAGCACACATGGAAGACTGCATACTGGAAATGAAGAGTATCGTGCGGACATTTCCAGGAGTCCGTGCCCTCAATGGAGTGGACTTTAGCGCAAAACGAGGAATGGTGCACGCCCTCATGGGCGAGAACGGCGCCGGAAAGTCCACGCTTATGAAATGCCTTGTCGGCATCAACCCTCCCGATTCGGGAGAAATTTGGCTCAAAGGCAAAAAAGTCGTCATCCCCAATCCCCATGAAGCGCTGAAGCTGGGCATCGCGATGATCTATCAGGAGCTCAATCCCGTGCTCGAGCGCAGTGTTATGGAAAACATCTGGCTCGGACGCGAGCCTATGCTTCGAGGCGCGCCTTTTCTTGTCGACCACAAGGCGATGTATGCTCAAACCAAAGAGCTCCTCAAAGAACTTGAGATCGAAATCGATCCCAAAATCAAAGTGAAAGAGCTCTCCGTCGCCAAAATGCAGATGATTGAGATTGCGAAGGCTATCTCCTACAACGCCGACATCGTCATCATGGACGAGCCGACGTCCTCTCTGACACCGAATGAGGTCGAACACCTCTTTTCGATGATCAGGAAGCTGAAAGAGCGCAGCGTCGCGGTTATCTACATCACGCACAAAATGGAAGAAATTTTCACTATCGCGGACGAGGTCACCGTGCTCCGCGATGGCAACAATATCACCACCAACCCTATTTCGGAGATCACCATCGACTCGCTGATCACTGCGATGGTCGGCCGACGGCTCACCGAGATGTTCCCGAAAATGGAGAGCCAGATCGGTGATGTCAAACTTGCGGTCAAACACCTTGAAGTGCCGGGCCTTCTCCACGACATTTCCTTCGATCTCAAGCGAGGAGAAATTCTCGGCGTTGCGGGGCTCGTCGGCGCAGGTCGCACCGAGCTCATGGAAACGATCTTCGGCTTGCGGCATAAAACCTCCGGCGAAGTGTTCATCGACGGGAAAAAAATCGACATCCGAACACCATCCGACGCGATAGAGGCGGGTATCGGTTTTCTTACCGAAGATCGGCGGCTCAACGGGATCATTCCTGTGCTGTCCGTTAAGCTCAATACCATCGTCGCGAATATCCGCTCCTACGTGCGGTTCGGGCTGTTCCTCAACCTCAAGAAGATTCAGCACGACTGCGAGGATTACAAAGATCGGCTCAAGATCCGCACTCCCTCATTGGAGGCGCTCATCCAGAACCTTTCCGGTGGGAACCAGCAGAAGGTACTCGTCGCCCGCTGGCTGCTGACAAACCCCGACATTCTCATTCTCGACGAACCGACCCGAGGCATCGACGTTGGCGCAAAGGCTGAAATACACACCATCATCACTAAGCTCGCATGCGAGGGTAAATCCATTATCATGGTGAGCTCGGAGATGCCCGAGATTCTCGGTATGAGCGACCGTATCCTCGTGATGAGCAGGGGGCAGCTCACCGCAATTCTTGATCGCAAGGAGGCGGATCAGGAGACCATCATGCGGTACGCAGCCGCAAAAGCGAACAATAACCAAGTAGCCTAAGGAGGCTGTCATGGCGCAACAAGGTGAAATTGGAAAATTCATCAATAAATACGCAATTTTTATCGTGCTCGTGGTGATGGTGGTGGTGCTCTCGTTCCTCTCGCCGGCCTTCCTGACGGCACAGAATCTGATCAACGTGCTCATTACCGAGTCCGGGCGAGGCATTCTGGCCATCGGCGTCGCGTTCACGATAATCTCTCGTGGAATCGACCTCTCGGTCGGCTCCATCGTTTCGCTCACCTCGGTGATCGCCGCGAGCCTCGTACAGGAGCCGAGCTACAGTGCGCGCATTTTCCCGCACCTGCCGCTACTGCCGCCCATCATCGCCGTAATCGCTGGTCTCGCGGCGGGTACGATCGTCGGTCTCACGAACGGTGCGCTCATCGCGTACACTGCCATCCCTCCCTTTATCGCGACGCTCGGCTCGATGATCATCGCGCGCGGTATCGCGCTCATTCTGACGAACGCCTACCCCGTGCCGATGCTGCGACCTGAATTCAAGATCATAGGACAGGGTTCACTTGGACCGATCCCGTATGTGGTGATTGTATTCGCGCTCGTCGCCGTGGTCGCCTACACCATTCTGACCTACACACGCTTCGGCAAGAACGTGTACGCGATCGGCGGCAATGTCAACGCGGCGCGCACCTCGGGCATCAAAGTGAACCGCAATCTCATCGCAATCTACGCGGTGTCGGGATTCTGCGCCTCGATCGCGGGCATTCTGATTACCGCGCGCGCCGCATCCGGTATCGCGACGCTCGGGAACAACTACGAGCTCGACGCCATCGCCGCAGCGACCATCGGCGGCACGAGCCACACCGGCGGCATCGGTACCGTGCCCGGCATCATCGCCGGTATTCTCATTCTCGGCATTTTGAACAATGGATTGTTGCTGCTCGGCATTTCGCCGTATCTGCAGCAGGTAATAAAAGGTGTGATCATCGTTTCGGCCGTCGTGTTCGATATGCGCAAGAACGCGCGGCAGAAATAAAAGAGAGGAAGAACATGATGGACACAAAGAGGTTCGCGTTGAACCGTATCGCAGCGCCGTCGCTGGGTATGGCCGAATTCTTCGAGCTTGCCGCCAGCATTGGAATGAATGCCGTCGAGCTGCGAAACGACATCCGCGACGGAGCGGTCGACGACGGCCTTTCGGGAACTGAAGTGCTCAAGCTCGCCAAAGCCGCGGGTGTGAAGGTTATCACGGTCAACGCACTGCAACAGTTCAATCTCCCGGCCGTCCGTAAGAAAGCGCTCGGCGAACTCGAGGTTTTACTTGGGCTCTGCAAGGAAATGGAGTGCCCCGCGCTCGTCCTCTGCCCAAACAATAAACCGGAGGACACGAGGCGTCCTGAGCAGAAGTATCACGATACAGTCGAGGCGCTGAACAGCTACGCGCCGCTCTTTACGGCGGCGGGTGTTCAGGGTTTCGTCGAACCGCTCGGATTTTCCATCTCATCGCTCGATTCCGCTGAAACAGCCCTCAAGGCTATCGGCGAAAGTGGCGCGCCGTGCTATCGTGTTCTTATCGACACCTTCCACAGCTACCTCGGCCCGGACAAGCCCGATTTTGCGATCGCCCCCGCGACGATCAAGAATCTCGGCCTTGTCCATATCTCCGGCGTGGAAGAAAAAATCGCGAAATCCGCGTTCTCGGACGCCCACCGCGTGCTGTGCGGCCCGAAGGATGTCATGAAGAGCGCCGAGCTCGTGAGTCGCATCGAGAAGGCGGGCTACAAGGGATATTACTCTTTCGAGCCCTTCTCCGGAGCAGTCCAGTCGATGGGGAAGAAGGAGCTCGCCCAGGCGCTCCGCGCGAGCATGGAGTACATCGCACGCGCGTAATCCCGGCCCAGACGGACCATGCGGGCATGCCATACGGCGGCCCGCGTATAATTGAACTTTCAGTATTCAGGAGGAATACATATGACGAATAAAATCAATGTCGGCGTCATCGGCGCTGGACGTATCGGAAAGATCCACATCTCGAACATCGTGTACTACATGCCGGAAGCCAGAGTGAAGACGGTGGCCGACGCCAACCTCACTCCGGAAATCGAGGCCTGGGCGAAGGGCCTCGGCATCGCGAATGTCAGCAAGAACGCAGATGATATTCTCCGCGACCCTGAAATCTCGGTCGTCCTCATCTGCTCATCCACCGACACGCACGCCGACTACATTATCAAAGCAGCGCGCGCTGGCAAGAACATTTTCTGCGAAAAGCCCGTCGACCTCACCGTCGAAAAAGTAAAAGCGGCCCTCGCCGAAGTCAAGAAAGCGGGCGTCCGCCTCCAGATCGGCTTCA
>CAYXOW010000126.1:1129-1954 GCA_964466815.1 uncultured Treponema sp. | reverse complement strand
TCGCGCACATCCGCGAGCTCGCCAAGGCCGGATCGCTCGGCCAGGTGCAGCTCGTCAAGATCACTTCGCGCGACCCTGCGCCCCCTCCCCTCGCGTATGTGAAGGTTTCGGGCGGGATTTTCCTCGACATGACCATCCACGACTTCGATATGGCGCGCTTCCAGGCGGGCAGCGAGGTCGAGGAAGTGTTCGCCGTCGGCGCAGTCCTCGTCGATCCGGAGATCGGGAAGGCCGGCGATGTCGATACCGCGATCATCACGCTCAAATTCGCCAACGGCGCGCTCGGCGTCATCGACAACTCGCGCAAGGCGGTGTACGGCTATGACCAGCGCGTCGAAGTATTCGGCTCCGGCGGCGCGGCAGCGACCGAGAACGACGCTCCCTCGCAGGTGCGCCTCTCCGATGGAAACGGCGTCCACGCCGACAAGCCGCTCTACTTCTTCCTCGAGCGGTACAAAGACGCTTTTGTCGCTGAGATGAAAGCATTCTTCCAGGCGATCGCAGCGGGTACAGAAACACCGGTTACCGGCAACGACGGTCTCATGGACTTGGCCATCGGCCTTGCCGCGAAAAAATCGCTTGCGGAGCACCGCCCCGTCAAAGTCTCGGAAGTACTTTGAATTGAACATGATCGATTTTCCTGTCGGCGGGCGCGGCGATTCAGCCAAGCGATGCTCCCACACCCCGCTGACAAGCACAATCGGCGCGCCCGTGCGGGCGTGCCAAGAAAAGAGGTTCCTATGGAAACGATTCGATTGACCGTCGGCCAAGCAATTGTAAAATTCCTCGACAACCAGTATGTGGAATTCGACGGAAAAGTCGAGA
>CAYXOW010000126.1:0-1097 GCA_964466815.1 uncultured Treponema sp. | reverse complement strand
GCACGGCGTCGTCATCGGCCTCGGTGAGGCGCTCGCCGCGCCAGGACACGGAATTCGCTTTATACAGGCCAAGAATGAGCAAGGCGCGGGGCACGTGGCGATCGGCTACGCAAAACAGAACAACCGCCGAAAAATCATGGCGGTAACGAGCTCGATCGGGCCAGGCGCCCTCAACATGGTCACCGCCGCGGGAACCGCCACGGTCAACCACATCCCCGTACTCTTCCTCCCTGGCGATGTATTCGCCGACCGCCAGCCCGACCCGGTGCTGCAGCAGCTCGAAGTGCCCCACGACTACACGGTGAGCGCGAACGACGCCTTCCGGCCCGTGAGCCGCTACTTCGACCGCATCACGCGGCCCGAGCAGGTCATGACCGCCTTTTTGCACGCGATGAGCGTCCTCACCGACCCCGCGCAGGGCGGCGCGGTGACCATCGCGCTTCCTCAGGATGTCCAAGGCATTGCCTACGACTATCCCGTGGAATTCTTCGATCAACGCGTCCACCACATCGAACGCCGACCACCGACCGGCGCTCAGGTTTCGCGCGTCGTGGAACTTATAAAAGCAGCGAAAAAACCCTATGTCATCTGCGGCGGCGGCGTGCGATACTCCGAAGCCGGACGCACCCTGGCCGACTTCTGCAAGAAATTCGACATTCCATTCGGGGAGACACAGGCAGGCAAAGGCTCCATCGCCTGGGACCACCCCTGCAATCTCTCGGGCATCGGCGTGACCGGTAGCGCCGCCGCAAATTCGCTCGCGAAAGAGGCCGACCTCGTGATCGGCGTGGGAACGCGTTTCGGCGACTTCACGACCTGCTCGAAGTGGCTCTTCCAGAACCCGAACGCTAAATTCGTCGCGATCAACGTGGCAACCTTCGATGCGTACAAAATGAACGCCGAGCCGATCATCGCGGACGCGAAGCTTACGCTGCAGGCGGTGTCGCGCGCCCTGAGCTTGGCCGGGTACCGCGCGGGCTGGGGCGATGCGATTGCGCGCGCGAGAGCGGAATGGGCGCGCGAAGTCGACGCCCTCTACACGCAGGAAGACCCGATGGGGCTCAGCCAGATCCGCGTGATCGGCGAGCTCAACGATC
>CAYXOW010000125.1:6649-6956 GCA_964466815.1 uncultured Treponema sp. | reverse complement strand
GGCGCGCGGCGCCCTTCAAGGCACCACTGCTGCGTGGCCGGGGTTCATGAAGCGCATCGAAATCATGGGCACCGCTGGGAGTACCATCATGGATGAGGATATGCTCACGTTCTGGCGGTTCGCCGAAGAAACCCAAGAAGATGCGGTCACGAGAGACACGCTCTCTCGATCCGCGTCTTCCTCTGGTGGCGCCGCAGATCCGGCAGCAATCGGCTACGAAGGCCACCGGCGTCAGATCGTCGATGTCATCGAAGCGATCCAGCGCGGCCGCCCACCGCTTGTGGACGGCATCGAGGCGACCAAAGCC
>CAYXOW010000125.1:5872-6639 GCA_964466815.1 uncultured Treponema sp. | reverse complement strand
GTGCATCGAAGCAATTTATAAGAGCGCCGCTCAAGGCGGTACTCCGCAGCGACCTACGCGGATTTAGCGGGTCTATGCAAGAATCCTATGGATACGACTTTGCGCACCGGAATCGGTGTCTCACCGGACAAGCCTTTTTTTAAACTCGGCGGGTTCGCGGATGAAGCTGCCGATTCAATCGAAGCACAGATCGAGGTAACGAAGGCCCTCGGCTGGAAGTATATCGAGGCTCGATCCATCGACGGAACCAACATTCACGATCTCGATGAGCGAGCCTTTCGGCATATGGTCCATGCGCTCGAGACGAGCGATATTCGCGTCTCCTGCTTTGGGTCGACGATCGCCAACTGGGGCGTCCGCCTCGAGGAAGAAGACTTCAGCGCGACCATGTATCGTGTGCGCCGCGCGATCGACAGGATGAAAACGCTCGATGTACGTCTGATAAGGATCATGAGCTACGCGGTGATCACCGGGCAGGACGGCAATCCGCTTTCCGATCAGTGCTTTGCTCTCAGGCTCGAGCGACTGAGCGCAATATGCGACGAGTTCAGCTCGAAGGATATTGTTCCCGTGCACGAGAACTGCTTCAACTATGGTGGAATGAGCATCGAGCATACACGGGAGCTCCTTTCGGCGCTTCCACAGCTGAGACTCGTATTCGATACCGGCAACCCATGCCTCACGCCCGATTTTTCGAAACCCGTTCCTCGACCGAATCAAGAAGTTTGGCCGTCGTGGCTGGCTCTTAGAGACTCGGTCGCGCACCT
>CAYXOW010000125.1:3152-5858 GCA_964466815.1 uncultured Treponema sp. | reverse complement strand
GAGGTCGTGACAGGCGAGGAGCACTATGTCTTTCCCGGGGAGGGGCCCTGTCGCATCGCGGATATTCTCAAAGACTGCGCCGCTCATGGTTACGGCGGTTATCTGAGCATCGAGCCGCACATGGCGTCGGTGTTTCACGATGCGCGTGTAAAGAGCAGTCTCGAGGCACGGCGCGCGAATTATATCGAGTACGGAAGACGGCTCGAGGCCATGCTCCGTGGTCTCGGTTTCCGGATAGAGGGGGGCGTCGCCTATGGCAAATAGTGAGATGGTCTGTCCTCGGACCGATGAGGAGCTCGACGCGCTGTTGGGAAGGCCGAGCGACCGGCTTGTGGCATTTTTCCAGCGAGCTCGCATCCGCCGACTCGCTATTCTCGGAATAGGCGGTAAAATAGGCGGCACCTTGGGCATCGCAGCGGCCACCGCAGCGAAACGCGCCGGCTGCGATACGGAGATCATTGGTGTATCGCGCTTCACTGATGCCGACGCGCGCAAAGCTTGAAGCCGCAGGTGTCCGCACTATCGCCAGCGATCTTCTCGACGAGGGTGCGGTGCGCGCGCTTCCCGACGCAGATGCGGTCATCTTCATGGCCGGAAAGAAGTTCGGCACTTCAGAGGACGCCTCGCTCACCTGGGCGATGAATGCGATCGCACCCACTCACACCGCAAAGCGCTACGCGAATGCCCGAACAGTCGTATTTTCGACAGGCTGCGTGTATCCTCTCGTGCTCGTGGAAAGCTCCGGCTGCGACGAGCGATGTCCACCCGCGCCACTCGGCGAGTACGCTCAGTCCGCTCTTGCTCGCGAACGGATATTCGAACATTTTAGCAAGACTTCCGGCACGCCAGTGGTCCTCTTTCGATTGAACTATGCAATCGACCTCAGATACGGAGTGCTCCACGACATAGCGATGAAGGTTTGGAACGATCAGCCCGTCGACATCGCGGTGCGCAATTTCAACTGCATCTGGCAGGGCGATGTGATAGAGCGCGCTCTGCTTTCGATCGATCTCTGCGCTTCTCCGCCCTTTGTGCTCAATATCTCTGGCCCCGAAACCGTAGCGACCGCGGATGTGGCCAGGTACTTTGCCGAGGCATTCGGGAAACATGCCATTCTGGAGGGCGCGGATCTGCCGGCGAGCCCCGGTTATCTCTGCAACGCGGGCCTCTCCTTTAGTCATTTCGGCTACCCAAGCGTGGCGCTCTCGACCATGCTTAGGCTCACCGCAGAGTGGATTGCGCGCGGCGGCCGCTCGCTCAATAAGCCGACCCACTTTCAGACGACCGATGGTATATTCTAATCGATACGCCAAGGAGGTGACGAATGTCCTCATCGCTCCCCGAAGCTCAAGCGAGAATCCTGCGCGCAGGCACCGCGATTCCCGCAATCCCCCTCGCCCTCGATAAGAATCGGCACTTCGACGAACGCCGTCAGCGTGCCCTTATCCGCTACTATCTCGACGCGGGCTCGGGGGGCATCGCGGCGGGCGTTCACACCACCCAATTTACCATCCGCGAGCACAATCTTTTTAAGCCTGTCATGATGTTCGTCTCGCAGGAGATCGACGCGTGGTCAGCCCGTGGCCGCGCTACTTCAGCTGGCGGTACACCTGACAGTGCCGCATCGCCCATCATCAAAATCGGCGGCATCTGCGGCGATACGGCGCAGGCCATCCGCGAGGCGGAATTTTTAAATCTGCACGGTTATCACGCCGGCCTTCTGAGCCTTGCCGCGGTGAAGCGCGAATCGATCGAACACCTCATCGCCCACGCGATGCAGATCGCGGACATCATCCCACTCGTGGGCTTCTACCTTCAACCGGCTGTGGGCGGAAGGGTCTTGCCCTACGAATTTTGGAGAGCCTTCCTAGAAGTGGACAATGTCGTCGCCATAAAAGTCGCTCCTTTCAACCGCTACCAAACCCTCGATGTCGTTCGAGCCCTCGCGGATTCAGGCCGCGAGGGCGAGGTAACGCTCTACACGGGAAACGACGATCACATCGTGCTCGACCTCATTACACCATTCGCGGTCAAGACCGCATCAGGCAGAGAGACGACAATTCGGTTCAAAGGAGGCCTTTTAGGGCAGTGGAGTGTGTGGACAAAGAGAGCGGTGGAGTTGCATGCCGAACTGCGCGCGCTCGCGGAGTCCGGCAGCGCGATTCCACCGAACATACTTTCGCTGGCCCAGGCGCTTACCGACGCGAACGCGGCGATCTTTGACGCCGCGCACTCGTTCGCGGGCTGCATACCTGGTATCCATGAAATACTGAGGCGCCAGGGACTTCTCGAGGGAACCTGGTGCCTCGATCCCGCCGAAACGCTCTCGGAGGGGCAGGCGGAAGAGATCGACAGAATCTCAACCGCCTACCCGGAACTCAACGACGATGCCTTTGTGCGCGCGCACCTTGCCGAGTGGCTCTCGTAAGCTTCGCGCGCGCCCACATAGCTACGAATTCTTTTTTCTGATGCTCGCGACGATGTTCTTTACCCACTTGGCGCGGCTTAGCACGATCAGCATCGTCAGCGCGAAGAGAATGAGACAGATCGGTCGCGAGAAGAACGGCGCGATGCTGCCATTTGAGAGAATCAGGGCGCGTCGCAGGTTCTTGTCGAGAATATCGCCCAGGATGATACCGAGGACGAGCGGCGCCATCGGATACTCCATTTCGCGGAGAATGAAACCGATGATTCCGAACACGATCA
>CAYXOW010000125.1:2086-3084 GCA_964466815.1 uncultured Treponema sp. | reverse complement strand
GATTGGCATAAATTTCTGCCGCGGGACCTGCAGTATCTTGACGAGGGGCTTCACCATCGTGAGGCCGAGCACGAACATCATCACCGTGGCAATGAACACCATCGCGACGCTCTGGTAGATGAACGCTGGAAACTCGACCATGATGAGAGGACCGGGCCGTATTCCGTGGATGAGCATGGCGCCGAGCAACACCGCGGCAGGTGCCGAACCCGGAATCGCGAGGGTCAACACCGGAATAATCGCTCCAGGGACGCAGGCGTTATTTCCTGTCTCTGAGGCCATGAGTCCCTCGATAGAACCCTTGCCGAACATCTCCCTGTCCGCCGGTTTGGCTCCGCGTTTCGCGAAGTCGTAGGAGACCCAGGCTGCGATATCCTCGCCCACGCCTGGAATCGCACCGATGAGCGTTCCGATGACGCCCGAGCGAATGATGGTCTTCCAGTATTTGAATACTTCAGACGGCTTCGGGATCACCCTCTCGATTTTAGTCTTTACAACCTCGAATTTCTGATACCTCATGACGGAAATGATTTCCGCAAACCCAAAGGTTCCGACCATCGCGGGTATCAACGAAATGCCGCCTGCGAGATCGGTATTTCCGAATGAAAAGCGCGTATACGCATGGATTCCCTCCATGCCGATCATGGCGACGAAAAGTCCGAGAAAACCGGAAATCCACCCCTTGAGGGGATCCTTCGGCGCCGTCAGGTTGCCGCATATGACGATTCCGAAAATGGAGAACCACACAAACTCGTACGATTGAAATTTCAGCGCAATGCTTCCAATGAGCGGCGTAAAAATGAGCATCACGATCATACCGATTATCGAGCCGAGGAAAGATCCGGTCGTCGCGATGCCTATAGCTTTACCCGCTTTGCCCTGTTTTGCGAGCGGATACCCGTCGAGGGTCGTCGCCGCGTTGGCAGGTGTACCCGGTATATTGAGAAGAATAGCGCTGCGGCTGCCGCCGTAAATAGCTCCGATGTACATGCAGATGA
>CAYXOW010000125.1:380-2048 GCA_964466815.1 uncultured Treponema sp. | reverse complement strand
GAATGTCAGGGTAGTGAGCAGCGCGACACCCATTGTTGCGGTGAGCCCTGGGAGCATGCCGATGATGATTCCCAGCTCGGTGGCCCACAGCGCATTGAATAATATGCGGATATTGAGGAATGAGAGCACCGCGGTGCCGAACATATTCAAGCCATTGAACATAGTGCGCTCCTCATGGCAGATTTACAAGGAAAAGGTACTGGAACACGACAGTCACCAATACCGAGGTCCCGATGCCGATCACGGCTGCCCATAAAAAAGTCTTCCACTGCTGAAGCAGTTTTCGGCTCGCATTGAATTCGAAAATTGATATGAAAATGAATACGAATATGAAGGTCGCCAGAGGAAACCATATTTTCCCGAGCAACAGTGCGTATCCGATGCAGAGCGCGATGGTGATGAGGATTCGCCGAGTAGTAATGGCCAATCCCGATTTTTTATTCGAAAAAGCGGCTTCCGCAGAGGATGAATCGTTCGAAGGTTCGTCTTCGTCCTTTCGGAGAACTCCTCGCATGATCGCGCGCACGAACATCGTTCCTGAAAGTAGTAAAAGTGCGAACCCTATAAACGCGGGCACTACTCCTGGGTTCGACCACTGGCTCTCGTTCTTGTCGACCATGGATGGCATGCCGAGCGACATTATGATTATCGTCAAGCTGATCGCGAGCATCACTATAGAAGTGTAAAAATCAGCTTTATTCATTTTCCTGTCAGTCATTATTGACATCTCCCGTCAAACGAAACTGTATGGAATGAGAAAAAGCGCGTCATGCAAGAAAGGCGCAGCACCGCGCTGCGCCTTTCCCGAGTGCCGTATCGCTCACTCGATTTAGGGCTTTGGAATCCCCACAGTGTCGGGCGACACTTTCGCTTTACCGGCCTCATAGTAGAGCCACGCGACCGGCTGGTAATAGGAGAATGCGCGATCCTGCGCTTCCTGTCCGTACGAGGGATCGAAGACTGCGCCGCGGGAGAGCGCGTACTCTTTTAGCTTCGCCGAATTGAAGATCACGTCCTTCCACGCCTTCGTGACGGTATCGATCACTTCCTGCGGTACACCTTTCGGAATGAAGATGCCGAAGTAATTCGGGCCGGTCTTGAAGTCCTTGATCCAATTCGTGATGGGCGGAATCTCTCCGTATCCTTCCAGCTTGAGCGGTTTATCCGAGAGCACCGCGAGCGGGCGGATCTTCTTGGCGCGGATCATGTCTGCCTCTTCGACCGCCAACTGCGTCGTCACTTCGGTTTCGCCGGATACGCACGCGATCACCGCGGGGTTGCCGCCGTCGTAGGTGACGTGCTTGTAGTCGATGCCAGTGTACTTGCGGATGAGCTCAATGCCGATGTGTCCCGCCGAGCTCTGTCCCGCTGTGGCGACGGTGATCTTGCCGGGTTTCGCTTTAAATGCCGCGAGCAGTTCGTCGAAGGTCTTATATGGCGTCTCGGCATTCACCGAAACGACCATGACATTCGCGACGCTGAGGAAAATTTCCCAGTCTTTGCGGATGTCGGTATCGAGCATGCCCTGGACCTTGTAGGTCGCGAGGTCGGCTGCAGCTCCAGCCGACCAGGTATAACCGTCGCGTTTCGCATCCAGGACGCTTTTTGTCCCGACGGAACCGGATGCTCCCGGTTGATTCACGATGACGATCTTCTGGCCTAGTACCG
>CAYXOW010000125.1:0-348 GCA_964466815.1 uncultured Treponema sp. | reverse complement strand
ACTCTCGTCACTTGGTCGGTCGATCCTCCCGCGCCCCAAGGCACGATGATAGTGATGGGTTTCACCGGTTTCCACGTCGCTTGGGCAAACGCTCCTTGGGCCGCTGTGGCGAACAGCAGCGCGAGCGCAAAAACCACAAACATGGATTTCTTCATGATTGCCTCCTCTATGAATTGCTATTCTTGACAAAAAGAGTATAGGTGGCAGTTTTTAATGAAGTCAAGCATAATTTACGCATTGACGACGCAATTCCTACGCTTCATACTTTGGTGCATGAGTTTTCACGATCGATTTGAAGGGGCAATGTCGTCGACCGTCATCGTGACCGGCGCAAGCCGGGGCCTTGGG
>CAYXOW010000124.1:6689-6980 GCA_964466815.1 uncultured Treponema sp. | reverse complement strand
CCAAGAAAATCTACTTCGACACCAACAAGGCAACCATCAAGAAGGTGTCGAACGACACTTCGACACTGAATTTCAACACCGCGATCTCGCAGATGATGATCTATTCGAACGAACTCGCGAAGCTCGAACAAATACCTCGCGCCGCCTGGGAACCGCTCGTGCTGCTCATCGCGCCGTACGCCCCGCACCTCGGCGAGGAGCTCTGGTCGCGGCTCGGACACACCGAATCGATTTCGAAAGCGGCATATCCTGCCTATCGGGAAGAACTTACCATCGACGAAGAGCGCGAAA
>CAYXOW010000124.1:2330-6678 GCA_964466815.1 uncultured Treponema sp. | reverse complement strand
CAGCAAGTTCAATGCCCCCGCGGGTACACCGACCGCGACACTCATCGAGATGGCCCGCAAAGCCGAGAAGGTTGCGGATTGGCTCGCCGGCAAGGAAATCGTCAAAGAGATTGCCGTGCAAAATAAGCTTGTCAACTTTGTAATCAAAGGGTAAAATGAGAATTGAATAGCGCGCAAAATCAATATCCCGACATTTCCGGGAGCAGCGCGAGATTCAAGGAGGCTGGGATTGTCCGCGATTTTGGACAATCCCATTTTGTTTTTTAGGGCGGTGACATTGACGCGATGCGACACGGCGCAAGTGCACCGCGATACAAGTGCGACACGGCGCAAGGCGCCATCGCGCGAAATCTATTCACCGCGTTTTGCCCTGCTCTCGGCCTTGTTCTTCCATTTAATGGATTTGACCATCAGCGCGATGATCGCCGCCGTGAACATCGAAATGACTGCGGCGATTCCGTAGGTGAGGAGCGCGATTCCAAGGCCCGTTTGATTCATATTTCCCTTCTTTTTCAGGCCCGTTCAGGGGCGCACCACTGCGAGAATCTGATTTAAATCGACCAAATCACCTTGTTTGACCACGAGTTGCTCGATGACTCCCGCCACTGTGCTGTTCACGGGGCGCTCCATTTTCATCGATTCCATCACGAGGAGCGATTCGCCGATCGAGATAGTCTCGCCAGGTTCTTTATAGATACGAAGCACAAGTCCCGCGATGGGCGAGAGAATCTGCGTCATGGCGGTATCGCTCGATTCTCCAGGTTGCTCAGCGGTGAGCGCCTCGGCGGCGCGCGCCACAGTTTCCATGGTGCCGTGCGCGATGGTATTGACGCGATAGAGTGCTGTTCCTATTTCGAGAATGTCGCCTTGCATGATGAACATGGTCTGAATGATGCCCGAGTAGGGCGAGTTGATGGGGATTTCGATGTTCATCGAGTCGACGATGAGTACCGTTTCGCCGACCGCGACCTTGTCGCCCGCTTTCTTCTGAACCTTGACGACGCGGCCCGAGAGCGAAGACTCGACAAAGCGCGTCTCGCTCACGGCGGGCAGCTCGCTCGCCTTGGGGAGCGTGGCGGTTTTGGCGACTGCCTCGGCGTCGATTCCGTCTTTGACTTGGAAATTGTAGGCGGTGCCGTTGACAATGACGAGATTTTTACTGAATTTGACGGCGAAAGCCTTGTTGCCGAGGGTGACAGTGATTGCCTCCGAGGGTTGGGGGTTGCTCTGTCCGGAGGCTGCAGAAGCCTCTCCCGGGGCGACGCGTTCCGCGTCCGAGAGCTTTCGGATATTGGTCTTGGCTTTTCCTCTCAAGAATAGAATGCCTTTCTCCAAACAGGTCGCGGCGATGAAGAGGTTTTCGTCGGTTTTTGGAAGGTGCGCGGATTCGAGCATTGCAGCGGCGGTGGCAAGGCCCTTTTTCGGATTGCGATCGTTGAGTGAAAGGGGACTCTCCGTTGTCGGCGCCAGACTCAACTGTTGTTCCGCAATGCGTAGAACCTCAGGGTCTGGCGGAAGCGGGGTCTTACCGAAGTAGCCGAGCACCATTTTGCCGTATCCCTCCGAAATGCGTTTCCAAGGCCCATAGAGGACATTGTTGTAAGCCTGCTGGAAGTAGAATTGGCTCACTGGGGTGACCGCTGTGCCAAAACCACCCTTCGCGACGACATCGCCCATGGCGGTGACGACTTCGGGATACTTTTCGAGCATATTGTTGTCGCGGAGCATCTGGGTGTTCGCAGTGAGCGCACCTCCCGGCATCGGAAAGAAGGGAATAAGCGGTTCGACGCGCGTCGCCTCGGGTGGAAGCATGTAATCCGCGAGGGCCTCTTTGAGCATTTCTTCGAGGATGATGATCTTGTGGATATCGACATCAAGACTGTACTCCGAACCTCGGAGCGCGTGCCAGAGGGTAACAATGTCGGGCTGGCTCGTTCCGCCCGAAAGCGGCGCCATGGAGAGATCCACCTGATCGACGCCTGCCTCGATGGCGCTCACATAGCAGAGCGTGCCCGTTCCCGCCGTTTCGTGGGTGTGGAAGACGATGCGCGCTTCCTGCCCTAAAAGTTTACGCGCGGCCTTGATCGTCTCGTACACCATGCGAGGGCGCGCCGTGCCGGTCGCATCTTTGAAGCAGAGCGAGTGATATGGGATATCAGCGTCGAGAATACCCTTCAGTACATAGAGGTAAAACTCGGAAGTGTGGGCGGATGGTGAGCCAGGGGGTAGATCCATCATCGTAATGGCGATTTCATGCTTGAGCCCTGCCTCAACAATACACTGGCCACTATAGATTAAATTTTGCACGTCGTTGAGCGCATCGAAATTGCGTATTGTCGTTACGCCGTGTTTCTTAAAGAGCTGAGCGTGCAGCTTGATGATATCGGAACTCTGACTGTCGAGGCCGACCACGTTGATGCCCCGCGCAAGCGTCTGAAGATTTGCGCTCGGCCCGGCCGCCTCGCGGAATGCGTCCATCACATCGAACGCATTCTCGTTGCAGTAAAAGAAAGACGACTGGAATAAGGCGCCTCCGCCCGACTCGAAGTGCTGTATGCCTGCCTCGGCGCAGGATTTTACGATCGATAGATAGTCTTTCGAGAGCACGCGAGCGCCATATGCAGATTGAAGTCCATCTCGAAAGGCGGTCAGCATGAAATCAATTTTCTTCATATCTTCTTCCTTTTTGTTTGAAGTTTGGCGCTCATGTTCAAGATGCGCGGGGTTCGGAAAAGCCTTGGCGCCTCGCTCGGTCAGCAATCGCCACGACCGCGGCAATATCCTGGAGAGTATCGGCAGCGGTCCTGTTTTCTTCGGAAGTCGATTTAGGCATCTGCGCGCCTTGGGCCGCGAGGTCGTTCTGTGGATTCATTGTCGAAAGATTGAAGGCTCCAACCGCTGCTTTCCCTGTCGAGGGCGATTTGAGCGTTCCCAAGCCCCCATGCTCCACCATCGCTTCGAGGATCTCTTTGAGCGTCAGGGAAATTCGCCCAAGAACGAGAAGAATTCCGATCAGCGCCACCGCGATAAGAATCAGCACTTCGATCATGGCCTCACCCCTCTCATTTCAACAATGTCACATATATACCCGCAATAATCGCAGTAGTAATGACACCCGATATGTTCGCGCCGAGCGCATACTGCATGATCATCGCCTGTGGATTCACCGCGGCGACGCTTTTCTGAGCGACTTTTGCGGTACTCGGCACGCATGAGACACCTGCGATTCCGATCACAGGATTGAACTTCCCATTCTTGAAAAAATAAATAATATAACCACCGATTATACCCCCGATACCCGAGAGCAGCAGCGCGAGCATACCGAGCAACAGAAGCGGAAGTACCTTCGGATCGAAGATGACGCTTGCCTCGCAGAGAATACCCAAGGTCAAGCCAAGGAAGAGCGTTGCAGTGTATAGAATCGTGTTCGACACGATATCTTGGAACTGTTTGATACCCGATTCCCGTATCGCGATGCCTAAAAAGAGAGAGAAGAAGAGGGGCGCCGCCACAGGAAATAGTAGCGAAAGTACAGTGTTCACAATCACCGCAAACATGAGTTTCTGAAACGATGTGATGGTGGTGTCCACGTCGTGCTGTGGCATCTGAATGCCTCGGATGCTCTTTGGTACTGTCAGTTTTATGAGGTAAGGATAGCCGCCGTAGGTGAGGCCGAGGTAGAGGTACGCCACAACTGCGATCGGTACAAAGAGTTCAGGTGCAAGTTTGAGGCTTGTGAAGAGCACCATTGGACCATCGGCGCCCCCCACCATCGCAATGGCCGCTGCTTGTTTCGCCGTAAAGCCGAAGAGCTGGGCAATCGGAAGCACAAGGATAGTCCCGAGCTCCGCACAGAGCGCGAGGAACATACTGATAAACGGGTGGAGCATCACAAATCCTACATCGAGAAGGCTCCCAATGCCGATGAACACGAGACATGCGATGAGACCGTTCGAGAACATGAAGGTGTAGATGGGTTGAAGAAAGTCGATCTGCAAAATACTCATCAGATCCGCCGCGTTGCGCACGAGGTCGGGGGTCGCACCGGCGCTCGATTCGACAAAGAGCGTGCCGATTCCACCGTGCAACTGAAGCGGATCGAAGAACATCACGGCAGCGTTGATGGTGCTCATGCCGAGCCCCATGGGAATCATAAGGAGTGGCTCGAGCGTTCCCTTTTTCCCCAGATATACAAGAAGTATGCCGAGCGCGATCAGACCGAGCCTTGCGATCGCCATGCCTGGTTGGGCTGCGAAAAGTGTGCTCACGCCCTGAAATAGATCAAGAATAGAGTGAAATGTCATAGTGACCTCAGGAATAATCGTGGTCGATACTGCGCACGCGAATT
>CAYXOW010000124.1:1338-2265 GCA_964466815.1 uncultured Treponema sp. | reverse complement strand
ACTATGTTTTTTAGGTTTCCTTTTCCCCGGGGAATCCGCTCGTCGGCTGTGCGCTTGCCCAGACTCGCCGCATGAGCGCGTCGACGTCGCGCACTACAGTCTTTGCGCGCACTTTGCCGCGGTACTCGATAATGCGGTCGTAGTACTTAAATGCCCGCGCGATTATAACCCCAAATTTACCGGGGAAATGAAGATCCGGCATGATAGCAGCCTTCGAGAGGTACATGAGGCCCTCAAAGGTGAGCGCCTTTGAGATGCCCTCAGTGAGCGCGAACTGCGTCACCGCCATCGGTCCGAGCTTGAAAAGCACCTTTCCTGAGGGAATGAGCAAATTCGCCAGCACAATTCCCGCAGAGACCACGATGGTCGAGACGAGAGAAAAGCGTTTTCCAGCGAGCCATGCCCAAGCGACGAAGAGCGTAAGAAAAATGAGTTTAATCAGTATTCCTTGCTGTAGCAGGAAGATTATTGCGACTATAATGCCCGCCAGCGCAGATACCCAAGGTTCGAACAGGGATTCGTAGCGTTCGCGCCGCGTGTATCGAGCTGTATTTTTCTGAACGCGGGCCGACGGTGTAGCAGAAGCAGAGGAGGCTGAAGCAATTGTGGTCGCCGAGGCTCTCTTATTTGCAGTACTGCTGCCATTTCGCTCGCTCGATTCCTCATTGCGCTCATCTGGCGTCGCGTCATTGAGATCGAGTCCGAGTTCGTCGGTGTGACCGATGGCGCAGGAGTACCAGGTCGAGTGCTCGATAAAGAATTCAGCAAAAAACCCCATCACTGTGCCCGTCACGAGCCCAGTCACGAGAAAGAGCGGTGCGATGAGCCACGCGACCTCGCCGAAAATCACAAAGCGCGCGATCAGCATCTGCATGGCGTTCGAGGTCACCGCCCCCGCGATCGATACTCCGACCAGCGACACCATCT
>CAYXOW010000124.1:1091-1321 GCA_964466815.1 uncultured Treponema sp. | reverse complement strand
TGCACGTCGGACACCCCGCATCACCAGAGCGGCTACCAAGGTTCCCGCCAGGCTGAAGAGCGCCACATACGAGAAAAGTGTCCCCGACACGATGCTCATGCCAACTACCTTTGCAGCGGCCAGCACGAGAAACCAGTTGAAAGGCAAGAGGTCCACTGCCAGCAAAATCGGCAAATTCGCGATGCCGAGCCGCATGAAGGGCAGAGGTTTAGGGAGCATGTATTCGATAG
>CAYXOW010000124.1:606-1074 GCA_964466815.1 uncultured Treponema sp. | reverse complement strand
GCTGCGAGGCGAAGGCGGCGAGAAGGGCGGTCACGTCCGCGCGATCGGAGAACCTCGAACGGACAACGTCGCAAGCAAGCACAGGGTTGCTGACATTACCCGTGGCGCCAGCGGCGTTCGCAGCGTCCACACGCTGTTCACGATTAGAACGCGCTTGCATCGACTCCTCCCTTGTCGTTCGCGCCGCCGCTCACAATGCGCACAAACACCTTATTCGGCAGACAGGCGACCCACTGGTTCGGCTGAGAAATCGCGCCGGCAAGAATGCAGAGCTTGTTTTTGCAGGGAGACTCGACAATGGCGGCAGTGCCGTCGTGAATGTGCACATGCGTGACGCCGAGGGGGCCGGGAATCTCGTAATCGGCCTCCTTGTCGAGCGGAGCGATCCACTCGCCGGTTTCTCCTGTCATCTGCACATAACGAGTACCGCTCTGGCGGTTGAGAACTAAAAGCGAGGTTCCCACCACC
>CAYXOW010000124.1:305-559 GCA_964466815.1 uncultured Treponema sp. | reverse complement strand
ATCGAGAAACCGGACATGCACGCGTGAATGCAGTTTCATGAATGCCTGTCGGTGTCGAAATCGGATTCTAAATCAGTTGCAGCAGCCGTCGCCACAATCGTCGCCACAATCGCAGTCATCGCCGCAATCGCAGCTGCCCTCGCTCTCATGGGCGTGATCGCCGTGCACATGGCCGTGTTCCAGCTCTTCGGGCGTGGCGTCGCGAACATCGACGACCTTCACATCGAAGTGGAGGGTTTCGCCGGCCAATGGGT
>CAYXOW010000124.1:0-208 GCA_964466815.1 uncultured Treponema sp. | reverse complement strand
TCGAACTGCATGCCGGGAGCGACCTCGGCGTTATCGCCGAATTCTTTTCTCTGCACCTTAAACACAAGCGACTCATCGCGATCGCCATAGGCGTCCGCCGGGGCGATGCTGCACTTCAGCGAGTCGCCGGGATTCTTGCCCTCGAGCTCTTTCTCGAGGCCGGGAATGATGTTTTCATTTCCATGGAGGTACACGAGCGGTTCGGCTT
>CAYXOW010000123.1:4966-6988 GCA_964466815.1 uncultured Treponema sp. | reverse complement strand
CGGGCGCACACCGTTCGGGGAATTTCGCCGACTTGCTGGCGCGGTCGAAACCAGTGACGCTGTTGGATCCCAACAACGGGCAGCCTTTCGCCGGCAACCTGATTCCCTCAAGCCGTTTCTCTCCGGCGGCGGTAAACCTTCTCAAACTCTCCCCTGTTCCCGGCGCCGACGGATACATCCGCGATTACGATCGTATCGAGTATCTGAGAGGGCACATTGCTGCCTGCCGCGACGCGTTGCAACACGGGGTGCCGCTCAAAGGCTACTTTCTCTGGAGTCTCATCGATAACTTCGAGTGGTCGTTCGGGTATACGCGCACCTTCGGTATTGCGAGCGTAGATCAGGCGAGTCGACGCAGGCAACCCAAACTGAGCTACTATTTCTACCGCGATGCCATCGCGGGCTTCGCGCTTTGAGGGAGCGGTCGAATGGCGGGCAAAGACTTCGGCTATGCCGGTAGCAAGAGCAGCACTCATATCGTGTCGAGCGTGGATGATGCTGGCAGCTGGCGCTGCGATCTCATTCCGCTGCCGGTCTTCTGCGAACCCGGTGAAGGTGCATTCATGTTCGGAGCAAGTGTGGAGATTATTGCACCACAGGAGCTTGAGCGAGAGGCGCAGGTGCTGGCGCAGTGGCTCGATCGTGCGGAGAAAGGGCGTCGCTGTGCGGTGAAGGTAGTTCATCGTCGAAGTGCCGAACCAGAGGCGGATTATGTTGGAGAAAATCTCATTCCGGGCGATGGCGCTATTGCCCTTTCCATCATGCCTGAGATGCGACGCGCCGAGGAGTATCGGCTCGAGATAGGGAGGGAGGGAGTTCGGATTGAAGCAGCGGATGCGGCAGGCGCGATCCGAGGCGCGGCGAGCTTTGCGCAGCTTGCGCTCTCGCAGGGCAACTCCATACGGGCAGCGCGCATCCACGATTGGCCGCGGTTCTCATGGCGCGGTGTCATGCTCGACTGCGCCCGGAATTTTTTCCGCGTCGAATTCATCGAAAAACTCATCGACCTCGCTGCGCTCCATAAACTCAATGTCTTTCACTGGCATCTGACCGATGATCAATCGTGGCGCGTCGAGATTCCTTCGCACCCCGAACTCACCGAGCGCGGCGCTTTCAGACAGGATCTCCGCTACGAAATCGAGATGAAGCGGGGTGGGTTCTATAGTCGACAGGATGTGGCGCGAGTTGTCGCCTACGCTGCCGATCGACACATCCTCGTGGTGCCCGAAATCGAGTCTCCAGGCCACAGTACAGCGCTCTTGGCATCCCACCCTGAATTTTCTTGCAGGGGAGGTTCCGATCCTTCGCTCCGATTCAAGCCGCAGGATCACTACGGTATCTTTGAGGACATTGTATGCGCGGGGAACGATGCGACACTTTCGTTTTTCGATGAGATTTTAGGCGAGCTCTCCGCGATGTTTCCCGGTGACTATGTGCACATGGGGGGCGATGAGGCGCCGAAGGCGCGCTGGATCGACTGTCCTCGATGCCAGCGGCGGATGAGCGATCTGGATTTGCGAAACTCACGGGGCGATTACGCGCCCGAGAAACTTCAGGCATGGTTTATGGATGCGCTCGCAACGATGCTCCGCGCGAGGGGCAAGCGCATGGTCGGCTGGGATGAAGTGGTTGAGGGCGGGATACGCAGGGATACCATCGTGATGTCATGGCGGGGCATTGGTCCGGGCATCGAGGCTGCGAAACTCGGATACGATGTCGTGATGTGCCCGCAGACAAGGGCCTGCTACCTCGATCACAAGCACCTCGACCTCCCCGAGGAACCGGGGCATCTCGGGTTTTGTACGGTGCGCGACTCATATGGCTTCGATCCTGTGCCGGCGGAGCTTTCCGACGAACTATCTCGACATGTTCTTGGTGGCCAGGCGAATCTCTGGAGTGAGTTGCTCTATTTCGGAAGGCACGCCGAATACATGCTTTTCCCTCGACTATGTGCGCTATCCGAGGTGTTCTGGAGTCCACGCGAGCTTCGCGATTTTGAAGATTTTTCTTCGCGGCTCGATT
>CAYXOW010000123.1:2971-4827 GCA_964466815.1 uncultured Treponema sp. | reverse complement strand
GCATAAGTTTTCTTTATTATTTACCCATCTTATCTTTTAAGGGCAAAAAAATGTCACGCAATATTGAGCTCGAAGATGCGCTCAAGGCATGGATAAGCCAGGTGATGCGTTTTTCGATGCGAGGGTTCATCGAGTTTGCAACCGAAAGCAAGCTTTCGATGCCGCAGATCGCGGTGCTGTTTCGGCTGAACGGCGACAAGCGCTGCGCGGTCACCGAGCTCGGCGAAGAGTTCGGGGTGAGCGGCGCGGCTGCGAGCCAGATGGTCGAAAAGCTCTCTCAGATGGGGCTCATCGAGCGAATCGAAGACGCCAATGATCGCCGTGTGAAGCGGCTATTCCTGACGCAGAAAGGCAAAAAGATCGTGGAGAAAAGTATCGAAGCGCGCCAAGAGTGGATAGCCCATTTCAGTGAGGCATTTAGTTCTGAGGAAGCGCGCGAGGCTATTGCGCTCCTGCAAGAATTCACTGCGCGGGCAAACAAACTTTCGATCGGCATTTTTGCGCGTGGCGATTCGGCGCGCGGCCATTCAGCGCACGACGATTCGGCGAACGGCAAGGCTGCGCAGGGCACGCGTGAAGAGCCTTCAGCCACGGTATCCAACTCGGATACCTGAAGCAAATCAAGGAGTATCGAATGCGAACGATGTTTCGTTATATGAAGCCATACTGGGTCAGTATTGTGCTGGTCATTGTGCTTTTGTTCATTCAGGCGAACGCCGATCTCTCGCTTCCCGACTATCTCTCGCAGATCGTCAATATCGGCATTCAGCAGAATGGTGTTCAAGCCGATCTGCCGCAGGTGATGCGGACCACGACCTTTGAGGGTCTGCAGAGGCTCATGCAGATGGATGGGTCGGCCAATTCATTCGCTCTGCTGCAGAAAGTCTATGCGCAAGTTACCCCGGGCAGTCCCGAGTCCGCGAACCTCGCGAAGAAGTGGCCTCTGGCCGCCACTGCGACGGTGATGTCGCTGAATTCGACGGACAAGGCGGCGGTGGATGCCGCGCGTAAGGTATTCCTCGCGGAGTACCCTAAACTAGTCATTTTCTCACAGATGTCGACGTTGGGCGCAGCTGGGGTGGGCCATGCAACACCATCGGCTCCTGCCTCAGGCGTAGCGAACTCCACAGCTCCAGAGGGTGCCTCGATGCCACCTGGCGCAGCAGCGCAAGGCGGGGGGGCTCAGGGTGTTCAACCCCAAGGGGCCATGCCGCCAGGAGCCGCGTCCAGCATCGCGGCGCTCGCGACCATGAGCCCGCAAGCGATTCTCGCCCAGCTCGACAGTCTCGATCCGCTCGCCAAATCTCAACTCGTGGTGCGCGGGCTTCTCGCCGAATTCCAAGCCCTCGGCGTCGATACCAGCGCCCTTCAGATCTCCTACATTCTCCAGATCGGCGCCATCATGCTCCTCATCACCTTGATTTCGGTGACGGCGACCATTCTTGTCGGGTTCCTCGGATCGCGTGTCGCGGCGGGCACAGCTCGCGATCTGCGAGGCGCCGTGTTCGACAAAGTCGAACAGTTTTCGCTCGCCGAATTCGACTCGTTCTCAACGGCTTCGCTCATTACGCGATCGACGAACGATATCACTCAGGTGCAGATGATGATTATGATGGGCACGCGAATGTTGTTCTACGCGCCGATCATTGGTGTGGGCGGCGTGATTCGCGCGCTCGGCAAGGCATCCGGAATGTGGTGGATCATCGCGCTGGCGGTTGGAGTGCTCATCGCGACGATCGGGCTCGTATTTGCGCTTGTTGTGCCGAAATTCCGCTCCGTGCAGAAACTCGTCGATCGCCTCAATCTCGTTGTGCGGGAGAACCTCTCCGGCATGATGGTGATCCGCGCCTTCAACA
>CAYXOW010000123.1:0-2908 GCA_964466815.1 uncultured Treponema sp. | reverse complement strand
GATTTGACCAGCACAATGCTCTATGTGACGCGCGTCATGGTCGTACTGATGCCCTTCATGACCATCATCATGAATATCGTCAGTGTATCGATCATTTGGGTGGGCTCCCACGAAGTGTCGAAGGGCTCGATTCAGGTCGGCGATATGATGGCATTCATGCAGTATTCGATGCAGATTTTCTTCGCATTTTTAATGATGTCCTTCATGTTCATTCTCCTGCCGAGGGCAAGCGTATCGGCTGACCGTATTTCCGAAGTGATCACTACGGAGATGAGCATCCGCGATCCGAAAGAACCTGAGCACTTAAAAGAGCCGGTTCGCGGAGAAATCGAGTTCCGAAATGTGCGGTTCCGATACCCGGGCGCGCAGGAAGACGTACTCCACGATATCAGCTTTACCGCGAAGCCTGGCACGATGACGGCGATCATCGGAACGACAGGTTCAGGTAAATCGACCATGGTCAGCTTGATTCCTCGTTTTTACGATGTGACGGAGGGACAAGTGCTCTTCGACGGCATTGATATCAAGAGACTTCCTCTTAGCGAACTCCGCGCGCGAATCGGTTTTATACCGCAAAAGAGCCAACTCTTTTCGGGAAGCATTGCGGACAATATCCGCTACGGCATGGATGGCGCGACCGACGAGCAGGTAAAGGATGCTCTGACGAATGCGCAGATCATGAGCCTTGTGGAAGAGAGCCCCGAGGGCCTCGAGCGGCAAATCTCGCAGGGTGGTGGCAATGTCTCGGGTGGGCAGCGTCAGCGGCTTTCGATCGCCCGCGCGCTCGTGCGGCGTGCGCCGGTCTATATCTTCGACGAATCGTTCTCCGCCCTCGATTACAAGACCGATCGTGCCATACGCGGCGCGCTGAAAACCTACGCGAAAGAGAGCGTCATTTTCCTTGTGACGCAACGCGTCGCGCCGATACGTCACGCGGAGCAGATCATCGTGCTCGACGACGGGCATGTGGTCGGCATCGGTACACATGAGAAACTCATGGAAAGCTGCGAAGTGTACCGCGATATCGCGCTTTCGCAGCTCAAAGAGGAGGAACTCGCATGAGTGTCGACAAGAAGCATGAAAATATGAATATACCCGCCTCAGAGAGCGGAAGCGCGCCTGCCAGTAGAGGCGAGGCATTTGGGAGCAGCACTCCAGGCGGAGTGCCGCCGACCGCTCCGGTGAGCGCTGCGCGGCAACCACAGCGGCCAGGTGCCGCCTTCGGCCACGGGGGCCCGCGTGCTCTCATGCCCGGCGAAAAGTCCAAGGACTTCAAGGGCACGATGAAGAAACTCATCGCCTACCTCGGTCCGTATCGCTTGGCGCTCATCATCGTCATGGTGCTGGCGACGGTGGCGACGATTCTCGGCATCATGGGCCCGAAAATTCTCGGCACGGCGACCACGACACTCTTCGACGGTGTCGTCAAACAGATCACGCGCTCGGGCAGCATCGACTTTACAAAGATCGGCCAGATTCTGCTCACCGTTATCGGGCTGTATGTATCTTCAGCGATTCTTCAATATATCCAAGGCTGGGTGGTATCAGGCATCGCGGTAAAGATCACCTACACTCTGCGCAAAGATATTCTCATCAAGATCAACAAGATGCCATTCCGCGCCTTCGACAACACGAACCACGGTGAAATTCTGTCGCGCATGACGAACGATGTGGACACGGTGAACCAGACGCTGAGCCAAAGTCTCTCGCAGATGATCACCTCGGTGATGACCCTCATCGGCGCGCTCGTGATGATGCTCACCATAAGCCCGCAGATGACGCTCGGCGCGATGGTGATGATCCCGCTGTCGATCGGTCTTGTGCGCTTCATCGTGAAGCGGTCGCAGAAATACTTCAAGACGCAGCAGGACTACCTTGGGCACGTGAATGGCCATATCGAGGAAATTTTCGGCGCCCACACGGTGGTGAAGGCGTACAGTGGCGAAGCGAAGGCGATCGCGACCTTCAACGAGCTCAACACGACCCTCTATCAGTCGGCCTGGAAGAGCCAATTCCTCTCGAGCATCATGATGCCGCTCATGAACTTTGTGGGAAACCTCGGGTACGTGGCGGTAGCGATCTCTGGCGGATACCTTGCGGCGAAGAAGATGGTCACTGTGGGTGACATTCAAGCCTTTTTGCAGTATGTGCGCTCGTTCACGCAGCCGATAACCCAGGTGGCGAATATTTCGAACGTGCTGCAGCAGACTGCGGCGGCCGCCGAGCGTATTTTCGCCTTCCTCGCCTCTGAGGAAGAGGCAAAGGAAGCTTCAGTGAGCGCGGTAGCTGCATCGGCAGCCGTGAAACCAGCGAAGACCGAGTTGCCTGCGATTTCCGGTAAGGTCGAATTTCGGCACGTGCGCTTCGGCTACCTTCCCGGCCAGCCCATCATTAAAGACTTCAGCGCGACGGTGCTGCCCGGTCAGAAAGTAGCTATCGTTGGGCCAACAGGCGCGGGGAAAACCACACTCGTCAAACTCCTCATGCGTTTTTACGAACCCGACAGCGGCGAGATCCTGATCGATGGCGTGCCAGTGAAGAATGTGCCTCGCGAGGTGGTACGCTCATGGTTCGGAATGGTGCTCCAAGATACCTGGCTCTTCTCGGGCACAGTGAAAGACAACATCTCCTACGGAAAACATGCTGCCAGCGAAGAAGAGATCGTAGAGGCATCCAAAGCCGCCCACGTCGATCACTTCGTGCGCGCATTCCCCGAAGGCTACAACCTCGTGCTCAACGAGGAAACCACGAACATCAGCCAGGGCCAGAAGCAGCTCTTGACCATCGCGCGGGCCATGCTCGCCAAGCCTCCTATGCTCATCCTCGACGAGGCGACGAGCAACGTCGACACCCACACCGAGCTCCTCATCCAGAAAGCGATGGACAACCTCATGGCGAATCGGACGAG
>CAYXOW010000122.1:1370-6998 GCA_964466815.1 uncultured Treponema sp. | reverse complement strand
TGGCGATCTGGGCCAGACCGTTGATCTGTTTGCGCATATCGGTGATCCCTGCCACCAAGTGAATCTGCCGATCCTTCTTGAAATACATCCCTTGCTCCCTTTCAGGAGCAAGGATACTGGAGTTTTTATTCCCCGGCGGACGGGGTGAAATTTACTCTTACGATGCTTGACCGGGTGTACCGGATTTTTCACGATGAATATATTTTTTTAAAAATCAGAAAAAGATAAGAGAAAAACTTCATCCAGTGCATCGCTCGCAATCGCGTCTATTCTGTCCGCTCTTTCTCGATGACCCAAGGAAGCCTTGCATTTGCGTGTGGTGGGGCTATACTTCAAAAAGAATATGCGCGTGCGATCGATGGTGTGTGCCTTTGCGGCAGTCGTTCTCATATTGGCTCTGCTGCCGACGGTGGCGTATGCGCAGAACGCGCAGGGAGCGAGCATCGAGAGGACGGGCATCGATGGCCCGCGCGTTGCGCTCATCATCGGCAATGGAGCATATCAGGCGGTCGCGAAGCTCGCGAATCCCACCAACGATGCCGCGGATATCGGTGAGGCGCTCGATACGCTCGGTTTCGACACCGAGGTGCTGATCGACGCCGACCTTCAGACGATGGAAGACGCGATTCTACGATTTCGGGATAAACTCGCCGATGCGCACGATTCGGTGGGTTTCTTTTATTATGCCGGCCACGGTGTGCAATCGAGCGGCGAAAATTATCTCATTCCGGTGGACGCGCGGCTGAGCGCCGAATCCCTCTTGCGCACGCGGGCGATTCCCCTGCAGTTCGTCCTGGACAGCCTCGGCGAGGCCGGAAACGCCCTCAACATCGTGGTGCTCGACGCATGCCGGGACAACCCCTTCTCGTGGGCGCGCTCTTCGTCGAGCCGCGGTCTTGCCGTGGTAGGGCAACTGCCGCCCGCCAGCATCGTGGTGTATTCCACCAGCGCCGGCAAAGTCGCCCAAGACGGCACCGGGCGCAATGGCGCCTTCACCGAAGAGCTTCTCAAGCACCTTGCGACGCCGGGCCTCGATATCACCGAGGTGCTGCGCCGCACAGGGCAAGCGGTTCAGTCTAAGACCAACGGTGCACAAATTCCTGCAATCTACAGCCAGTTTTTCGGTTTTTTGCAGCTGGCGGGCGGAGTAGCGGCCAGCACTGCGCACAATGGTGACGGCGCGTCCTCGGGGACCGACCAGAGCGGTGCGGACGCAGTCCTCGATTATCTGCCGGCCTTCTACGACGACGCGCCGATGCGCACTAAACTTGCAATCGCGAGCGCCGAGGAGCTCGTCTGGTCCGAGCAGTGGCTCTCCGCGTGGAGAATGCTCGACACATACGACCCCGACAACCGCGACCCCTACATTCTCGCCGAAAAGATCAGCATCGTGCTGAACGGGAACAGCTCCGACAATCTCTTCAAGGGCTTTACGCTCTACGACATGCCTTCCGACGGCGATACGGAAGCCGCGCGCCAGGCAGGGGCGCTCGCCGAGGAATTCGTGGAGTTCGATGCAGACGCGGCGGTGCGGGATATGGAGGCGCGCGGCGGTGCGGTGCCGCCCGTGCTCGCCTCAGCCCTTGGGAACTTCTACTACAACGCCTGGTACTGGTGTGGCGACAGCTACGCCCTCCCCGAGGACGAAACCAAGGCTCAAGCCCTCCGCTGGTACGATGTCGCGAACGAAGCCTACATCATCGTCGATCCGAAGGACATCATGCAGTACGCCGAACTGTTGATGGATGCCCAACGGACCGATGAAGCGATCTCGCTGTTGAAGGATGAGACGGAGTGGGATCCGGAAAACGCTTCGGTTCGTCTCAAACTGGTCGAAGCCTATATCCAGGTAGGCAATGCAGCCGGCGCGTTTGCCGAACTCGATACGCTCATCGCCGGAGCGAGCGACGATGCTGCCGCCCGCGATTACTACAGCCATGCACTCAGCCTGGCCTTCGATCAGCGCGATGAGGCTGCCATGAAAAGCTATCTTGCGGGCTTGGAGGCGCGTCTGCCCAACGATTGGCTGGCCGACAGCGTGCGCCATCGTGTTGCGGTCCGTGCCGGTAACGACATCGACGCCCAGCGCATCGCCGATGAGCTCATGACGCGCTTTCCGCTCCACACGAATCTTCTCGAAAGTATCCTCACCGACTGGCTTGAGTTCGGCTACGAGAACCCCGCCGTGACCGACGCAGGCCTCAGCTTCCTCAATCGATGGATCGACCGATCTGCGGGCGACAGCGTCGCGCTTGGCACCTTCTATCTTTATCGAGCGCTCTACCGGTACTACGCCATGGAGCCGCAACCATCCTCCGAATTAAAAACCTCGACGATTCAGCGCGCGCTCCTAGATCTCGACACCGCCGAAAAGTACCTCAGTCTATCGCCCGACGCGGGTCAGCAGATGCGCGAGGGGATACAATATATCCGCATAGAGCTGCAGAATCAGTTGAAGTGAACCGAAATGTAATCCGCCCATCCGTCATTGTCATTTTCACCTCATCGTCGGCGCCGAGCGCGACGAGATCCGCGCGCTTTCCGGGCTCGATCGAGCCGGTTTCGGCAAAGATACCGAGCATGCGGGCGGGGTTTTCGGAGAGAAGGGGCGAGAGCGTTTCGATGGGGCGTCCGGTGAAGGCCTGGAGGTTCCGAAGCGCGGCAATCATGGTGAGGGTGCTGCCTGCGCGCATGCCGCTTTCGACGAGCTTTGCATCGCCACTTTCGACAACGATTTCGGCGCCGCCGACTGTGTAGCGGCCATCGGGGAGGCCCGCGGCCATGATGCTGTCGGTGACGGCGATCATGCGGTCGAGGCCCTTGGTTTTGATGAGAAGGCGCACGATGGGCGGGTGGAGGTGGATGCCGTCGCAGATCATTTCGGCGTAGATGTCCGACTCGAGGACGGCGGTGAGGATCGCGGGGTCGTGCATGTGGAGAAGTTTCATGGCGTTCATCGTATGGGTGGCGGAGGTGGCGCCGGCGCGGATGGCTGCCGTGGCGAGCTCGTAGCTCGCGCCGCTGTGGCCCAGGGAGACGCGAATGCCGCGCTCTTTGAGGGCGCGGATAAAGGGAATGGCGCCGTCGAGTTCGGGCGAGAGGGTGACGAGGCGGATACTGCCACCCGCAGCACGCTGAAGTTCATCGAAAAAGCCGAGGTCGCAGTGGCGAAGAAGCCGGGCGGGGTGGGCGCCCCGGTGCGTCGGGGCGAGAAAGGGCCCTTCGAGATGGATGCCTACGATTCGTGGCGCCGGCTCGTCCTTGCCAATGTCGGCGGTGCGTTGCTCCTTGGTGACACACGCAATGCGCGCGATGCGCGCGAGCTGGCGTTTCATCGCGGCGGGCTCGTCCGTCATGACGGTCGGTAGAAAAGCGCTGACGCCTTGCGAGGCGAAGAAGGCCATCGCGCGGCGCAGTTCAGTTTCATCCGCGCTGTTGAAGTCGACGCCGGCGCCGCCGTGCGTGTGGATATCGATGAAACCAGGCAGCAGACGTGCGCCAACGAGGTCAATTTCATGTTGGCCGGTGAGCGCCTCTTCGTGTGCCCGCGCAGTGCGCCCGCCGCCTGTTTCGCTGCTTGAATCGCTGCTTGAATCACCGCGCGCCTCGATCGCAGCGATCCGCCCGCGCTCGATGCGGATATCGGCGTCGACGAAATCGTGCCCGATGAGCACGCGGCCATTTTTCAGCAGCAGGGACTCAGGCATGCGAAAGCGCCTTGCAGGAATCGCGCTCGATCAAGGTGAAGGGGAGGTTGACTTTGAGGGGATAGTCGCGCCCAGTCTCGAGCTTGTCGAGCATGATCTTTACGGCGATACGCCCGAGCTCTTTGGTCGGAACCGAGATCGTAGTGAGTGCAGGGCGCGTATAGGCTGAGGTCTCGATGTTGTCGAATCCGATAATGGAGATGTCATCCGGAATCGAGATGCCGTGTTCACCGAGCGCTTTCATGACGCCGAGAGCGACGGTGTCGTTGCCGCAGAAAATGCCGGTCGGTACGCGCCCGCGCTCGATCATCGCAGTCATGCTGTCGTAACCGTCCGGCGAGGTGAGGTGCGTATCGATTATGTAGTTGTCGTCGGGTTTGATTCCCGCCTTAGCGAGCGCATCGAGGAAACCTTGGTAGCGATGTTCGTTGAAGACTTGATATTTTTGTTGGGTCGAGCCGATGTAACCGATGCTGCGGTGTCCGAGCCCAATGAGGTACTGTACCGCACACAGGGCGCCTGAGTAGCCGTCGCAGAGCACTTCATCGAAGTCGCTTCCGATGCTGTTCACTCCTGCGTAGACAAGGTTAGGTATTTTGTTCTTGAGGAGGGTGATGTTCTCGAAACTCGTGCGCCCGAGCATGATGGCGCAATCGAGCTTGTTCGACTCAAGCGCGAGGGAGAAGCCGCGGTCGATAATGTTCATGACCGACAGCTTGTACTTGAGGTGCCCGCCTGTCAGCGCGAGCGTGTTCTGGATCCCCGCGAGGAGCGACGAGAAGAAGGGCGACACGAAGGTTTCGTGGTCCGAGGTGAGGATGCAGCCGATGGAGTAGGCTTCGAGGCCTGTGGGATCGGCGAGTGCCTTGAGTTTTGCGGAAGCATCCGACATGTAGCCCAGCTCTTTTGCTGCCCTAAGCACTCGTTGACTCGTGGCGTCGCTCAGCGTGCGGTTGGGAATATTGCTCAGTATCCGGGACACCGTCGAGATCGAGACTCCGGCTGCCTTTGCGATGTCCTTCAGTTTGGCTGGCATAAACGTGCTCTCCTCTCATTGTGCGTTCACGGGATTGGCGAAGGTCGCCAAAGGGCCTCCGATGAGGGGCCGACACCACTCGAGATAGGATTCGTCGATACCGTTGCGTTCGGCATTGAGGTACTCGAGGGGCAGGCTACGCTCGTGGAGCATGGCATCTTCGATAGAGACGAGGGTGATCTCCACGCGGTAGGGTTTCGACGAGATGCGCTTGAAGGCGACCATGACGCCGCTGCGGCCAGCGATCGCTGTGCGCGCTGCCTCAGCGCCCAACAGAATCGCCTCGTCTCTGTCCACCGACGACTGGTGAGCGATCGAGCAGCGCCCGAGGATACCCGGTTTTTCGCTGCGCGCCTTGATGCCCAGCCGTCGAATGACGAGGGAACAGAGGTACGCGGAAGCGTCTCCGTAGTACACCGACCGACCTGTTTGGAACACCGGCGGGACGATGGGTTTTCCCTGTGCGTCTTTGAGGCCCTCGCTTGCGACCACCACAACACCGCCCACGCGGTCGTAGAGGGTTTTCGCCTCGTCGAGGAAGCGCTCTTCGTCGAAGGGTACTTCCGGCACATAGATGAGGTGGGGGCCGAGGATTGATTGTTCAGCGGCAGGTGGCGTGCCGATTGGTTGTGCGCCGATGTGCGGTTTGCCGATTTGCGGCGTGTTCGGCCCCGTAAAAGTGGAAGCAGCGCCCAGCGCGCTCACATCGCGAGCCAATGCGCTCACATCGCGAGCCAATGCGCTCACATCGCGAGCCAATGCGCTCGCGGCGGTCAGCCAGCCGGCGTTTCTCCCCATGCTCTCGACGATGCAGACGTGGATCGGAAGCGCGGCGACATCGCGCGCGAGTTCCGCCACCGATGCGGCGAGATAGCGCGCGGCGCT
>CAYXOW010000122.1:0-1263 GCA_964466815.1 uncultured Treponema sp. | reverse complement strand
TTTCCCGCAAGTGTCCATTGTCCCGTTGCCACCGTTGAAGAGCAGGTAGCGGATGCCCTGGTCGGTGAGAGCGTCCACGAGGCGCGGATAGTCAGCGTCTTCGATGGGGAAGCGGGAGGTGCCGATAAAGGAGGCGGGGGTGCGGGGCAGAAGCTCGAGATCTCCTTCCGGTATGGTGGAAAGATCGATGTAATCGCCTGCAAAGATCGCGCGCGCGCCGTGACGGGCCCCGAGCACGCGGTCCACTTCGCCGGATTCGCGCGCGGCGCGGATCACGCCGTAGAGTGAGGCGTTCATCACCGCGGTCGGTGCGCCGCCGTGCACGATCAGCATAGTGCCGCTCATAGGCGTGCCTCGATGTTTTGCGTCCCCTGGGCGTTTCGCAGGAGTTTCTGCATTGCGCGTTTGTAGCTTTCGACTCCGTCCTGAGTGAAGGGGTTCACGCCGAGGATGGATGCTGAAAGATAGCAAGAATACATGAAGAAGTAAAAGAGAGCCCCGAGCTCGAACCCGCTGATTTCGGGTACGGCAATCTCCTGGCAGGGCACACCACCAGCGCTGTGGGCGTGGATCGCAGCCTCGTAGACGGCGCGGTTCAGCTCATCGAATGCTTTTCCGTCGAGGTAGTCGAAGCGATCCTGTATATCAGTCGATGGTTCTATGCGGAGGTTCGGGTTGGAACGAAAGGCTCTGAGATAGGTTTCTGCGATGTTCCGGCGCCCTTCCTGGACGTACTGTCCCACAGCGTGCAGGTCTTCGGAGTAGCTGAAGTAGGTCGGAAAGACAGCGGTCGGCGTTTTGCCCTCGGTTTCCGCAAAGAGCTGGGTCCACCAGCGCGCGAGCGGCAGAAGGTTGGGCTCGAAGAAGGCGAGACTCTCGATGTCGAAACCGCGCCCGAAGAGCAGATTGCGGTTCACGGCATAGAGGACTGCGGGGTTCGATTCCAGCGGAGTCGACTTCAGGGTTCGCTCAGCGTCTTCTGCGCCCGCGACCAGCGAATCGATGTCGATACCCGCCACGGCCATCGGAAAGAGTCCCACATTCGACAACACCGAGTAGCGTCCGCCGACATTCTCCGGGAATTCGAGAAAGCGCCAACCGTGCGCCTGCGCGAGGTCGAAGAGCTGGCCGTCGCCGTGGCTTCCAGTTGCAATGACGCGATCTGCGTAGTCCGCGCCGTACTTTTCCATGAGGGCTCGGCGGAGCATGCGGAAAGTGATGCCCGGCTCCAGGGTCCTGAAATCTTTGGCGATGACATTGAGC
>CAYXOW010000121.1:1666-7040 GCA_964466815.1 uncultured Treponema sp. | reverse complement strand
CGCCCTCATGATCAAAGAGGGTGCCAATGTCCTCCTCCTCGACGAGCCCACCAACGACCTCGACGTGAACACCCTGCGCGCCCTCGAAGAGGGCCTCGACGACTTCGCCGGCGCAGCGATGGTCGTGAGCCACGACCGCTGGTTCCTCGACCGCGTCTGCACGCACATACTCGCCTTCGAGGGCGACTCCGAAGTGATCTGGTACGACGGCAACTGGTCGGAGTTCGCGGAGTGGCGCCGACAGAAACTCGGCATCGAGGCGGATAGACCGCACCGCATCGTGTACCGCAAGCTCGAGCGCTGAGAGGTAATAAGAACATGCGGCGCGACACCAAGGGCATCATCGCAATGGTGATGACCGCCACCTTCTGGAGCCTGGGCGGCCTCTTCATCAAACTCATCGACTGGAATCCCATCACCATCGCGGGAGCGCGGAGCCTCATCGCGGCGCTCTTTCTTCTCGCGACGATGCGCAGGCCCAAATTCACATTCAGTGTAAATCAGATCGTGGCGGCGGTCGCCTACTCGTTCACCATGCTCCTCTTCGTCTACGCGAACAAGCACACCACGAGCGCGAACGCGATTTTACTGCAGTACGGCGCACCCGTGTACGTTATGCTGCTGTCGGGCATGATTCTAAAAGAGCGGCCCGCGCCCGAACAGATCGGCGCGCTCGTCGCGATTATCGCGGGCATGGGCCTCTTCTTTTCGGATTCGCTGAAGGCAGGACACCTTGTGGGAGATATCACTGCCGTGGTCGCCGGCATTACCTTTGCGGTGCACATCCTCTTCATGCGCCGCCAGAAAGAGGGTTCGCCCCTCGAGTCGCTCTTTCTCGGCCACGCTTTGACAGCGATCATCGCGCTCTCCATCTCGATTTTCCTTCCTGCACCGATAATGAACGCCAAATCCATCGCCGCTATATTCGGCCTCGGCATACTTCAGATCGGACTCGCGGGTTTAGCTTTCAGCTACGCCATCGTGCGAATCAGCGCGATTCAGAGCTCGCTCATTGCGATCATCGAGCCTGCGCTCAACCCGGTGTGGGTATTCCTCGTCGTGGGTGAAGTGCCGTCGAGCCGCGCATCATCATTGTCGCGGCTGTCGAACTCTCGTCGGTGCTGAGCGTGTCGCGTGCGGCGCGGATGGCTCGGATAGCGCATGGAACGAATAAGGAGGAAGTGGCATGAAGCAGAGCTTTCTGTCGGTGACGATCTTGCTCATTCTTATCACGGATCCCCTTGGGAACATCCCTCTCTTCATCTCTTCGCTCAAAAACGTGCCATTGGCGCGACGTCCCAGAATCATTTTCCGCGAGTGCGTCATCGCGGCGGTCGTCCTTATCGCCTTCCTCTTTTTTGGCGACGTGTTCTTGAGCGCCCTTGGGCTCTCGGACGAAGTGCTCAAGATTTCAGGCGGCGTCATCCTTTTTCTCATCGCGGTGAACATGATTTTCCCTGGCTCGGGGGGGAAACTCGTCGAGGATGAGGTTGAAGGCGAACCGTTCATCGTACCGGTGGCCATTCCGCTCATCGCGGGGCCGGGAGCGCTCACCTATGTGATGCTCCTCATGAAATCCGATCCGTCGAGGGAACTCGAGTGGGTAGGCGCGATTCTCATCGCGATGGCGGTCTCGATGGCGGCATTTTTCGCATCGTCGAAGCTGAAGGAGTGGCTCGGTCCGCGCGCATTGTCGGCGATCGAGCGGCTCATGGGACTCGTGTTGACGGCGATCGCGATCGAGATGCTGCTCGGAGGACTCTCGCAGTACCTCGGTAGCCACTGAAACTCGGAGTGTGCGCTAAAACTTGAAGCGAACCGTAGTGCCGACGCCGATTTCGCTCTCGATTTCGAGCTGACCGCCGTGGCGCTCGATGATCTTCTTGGTGATCGCGAGCCCGACACTGAGCCCAGGCGAGTATTCTTCGCCATCGGCTTTCGGCGAGGGTTTCAGGATAGAAGCAATTTCTTGCTGATCCATGCCCACTCCGTTGTCCTTGATATAGATGCCAAATTCGCCTATTTTCCCGATCTCCAGTTTTGCGGGAACATCTTCCGCGCAGTAGGTGAAGGCGTTTTCGATGACATTGCGCAGCCCGATCTTGAGGAGCGCTGCGTCGCCGTACATTTTGAGGCCGGGCATGATCATGATTTGGTAGCGCCGATGCGGATTGCGCTTGATGTACTCCGAAGTGATCTCCTGCGCGGCAAGGCTGAAGTCGATCTCCTCGTTGGAGAGCGCCATGGTATCGAGCGACAGATAGGTCACAAGATCGTCCGTAAGCGTGGAGAGATTCGACGAGGCTCGCCGAATGCGCAATATGTAATCCAAGGCCTCGGGACTGAGCTCATGTGCTGCTTCTTGCTCGAGAAGCTCGCTGAAAGATTCGATGGCGCGCAGGGGCGTGGCGAGGTTGTGGGAGATCGCCGAGGCGATGGAGCGGAGCTCTTCGTTCGCCTCCATGATGCGCTTCGTCTGCGTTTCGACCTTTTTGGCAAGATCGCGGTTGAGCTGCTGCACCTGCTCCAGCGCGAATTCGAGTTCGGTGACATCGCGCATCACGAAGCCTAAAAGCGCAGGCTGCCCTTCGAGCAAAATCTGCATGGGTCGCACGTAAAGATGCAGTTTCTTCCCATCGAGGCTGGAGAGTTGGAGATACTGTATCTTCGAAGGAGTATCTTCGCCAGTCGAAGTCGTGAGCGAAGGGAACCCCTCGGGAAGCGCGGTTCCAAAGCGTGACTTAAAAGCCTGATTCGAGAACTGCACTTCCTGGAGCGAATCCATCACGATCACCGGCGCGTCGATGCGCTCAAGAATGGCGGTGAGGAGCGCTTCGCTTCGCTCCGAGCGCTTGAGAAGCTCAAGTCTGCCACGGTAAACCGATATGGCGCGGACAGAGAACAACACATACGCGCCCGCGAGCGCGGCGGCAATAGCGACGAACACAAACGCGATGATGATGAGCAGCGTGGGGGTCCAGGTGCTAAAAGCCTCCGATGAATCCATTTTCGAGAGTATGATCCAGCCGAGTTCAGGCACTTCGTCTGCTGTGGCGATGACACGTTTTCCTCGATAGTCGGTGCCACGGAGTATGCCGCGTGCGCCCTGGCCGGCCTGCGCTTCCACAGTGTTCGGATTGTTGGCGGTTACCTGCATGGAGAAGGCCGAAATGTTGACGAGTTTGAGGGGATTCATCACCGTAATCATTGCGCCGTGCGGCCTGAGAAGCAGGATCTCTCCTGTTTTTTCTTTGCCGGGCCACTGCGAGAGGAGCGGATAGAGGAAGTCCTCGGCAAAAAAGGTCTGCACGAGGTACGCAAAGGCGCGCTGTTGCCCCTTCGCATAGAGTGGAATGACGAGGTGAAAGCCCGGCTTAGCATAGGGCGCAATGAGGTGAAGATCCGTAAAAAAGGGGGAGATGGGCTTGCTGCTCGAGATATCATTGGTCACGACATCGCAGTTCGATTGTGCGAACTCATTGAGCGCGTACACGACCTTGCAGTCTGGTGTAATGATCGCGCTGTTCGCCAAGTTGTAGCTGCGCTGGATTGGCCGTAAAAAATCATCAAGCTCCGCGAGGCGCTCCTTCGAAGGCGAGGCAATTGCGTTTTGGACTATGCGTATAAAGATGCTCGAGGCAAAAATTTCATTGGCTTCAGTGATCTGCGTTTTATACCACGACGAGATCTGACCTATCTTTATCTGTTCGGCGATCTCGACATGGGCTTCCTTGTCGGCGAGAATGTCCCCCCGCTGGAGAAAAGAGGCTGTGACCGCGAGTCCGATGAGCACCGTCAGCATCACGGCGAGCCCGACTCGTTCGATGACCGGCAGCTGCCTGAAATAGGCGAGTATATTTCGATTGGACGCGCGAGGTTCAGTCATCGACCATTACTCTCCATGGAGCGGTGCGGACTGTCGGCGCCGTTGGCATTGTCGACCACATGCGACATGCGCGGCGCCGCAGATGTATCACTTCAATTTCGCAAGCACCATACGGGCGAAAGCCTCGGCAGTAAAGCCGAGATCTTCGGCGACCTTGTCGCCAGGGCCGGATTCGCCGAATCGCTCAATGCTCAAAATATTTTCTGGTTCGGCGATGCGTTCCCAGCCTTGAGCCACGCCGGCTTCAGCCACGAATATGAGAGAGTTGGGCGCGAGGATGGCTTCTCTGACAGGTGCGGGCGCGGCATAGAACGCTTGTCGATCTGGAACGGAAACGACGCGAATCGCGGTGTGCGGGCGCGCGGCGAGCACCGTATCCGCGGCCGCCAGCGCCATCGAAACCTCGGAGCCGGTCGCCACGAGCGTGACGTCGGGAGAGCGCTCCGAATTGCGCACTACGTAGGCGCCGAGCGCCATGGTGTAAGGCCAGTCGGGGTCGGCCTTCTCGAGCACTGGCAGATTCTGCCTTGTCAAAATGAGGGCTGTCGGTCCATCGAGGCGCTCCATCGCGATGCGCCAGGCGACCGCCGTCTCCTCGGCGTCTGCGGGGCGGAGAACCTTGAGATTCGGAATCGCGCGGAGAGAGGCGAGCGTTTCGATGGGCTGGTGAGTCGGTCCATCCTCTCCGATAAAGATCGAGTCGTGCGTGAGAACGTAGATTACCGGTGCGCCCATGAGAGCGGAGAGCCTGAGAGATGGCCGCAGGTAGTCGGCGAAGACGAGGAATGTCGCGACGAAGGGTCTAAGTCCGCCGTAGAGTGCGATGCCGTTGCCGATAGCCGCCATACCGTGCTCCCGCACACCGAAGTGCAGGTAGCGGCCGGCGGGGTTGTCCTTCGTAAATACGAGGGGCGTTCCGTCCGCGTTCGGCGGCAGCTGTGTGACGTTGGGGCTCGTGAGATCTGCCGAACCGCCGATGAAGTTGGGCCAGGCAGCAGCGACCGCGCCGAGACACTTGCCGGATGCGTTGCGGGTGGCGACCTTGTCACCGAGTTTGAAGGAGGGAAGATCGAGTGTGGACATCGATGCGCCGCTCAACCACACATCGAGCTCGCGCGCGAGTTCGGGATTTGCCTTCTTCCATGCCTCGAAACGGGATTGCCAGGCGTCGTATTTCGCAGCAAGTTCCTTGCGATGCGCCTCAAAGTAGGCGTAGGCCTCGGGCGCGACCCAGAAGGGTGTGTCGAGGGGAATGCCGAGAGCTTCCTTGGCTTTGCGCGCTTCTTCTTCGCCCAGCGGAGCACCGTGTACCCCACTCGTGCCCTGTTTCGTGGGCGCGCCCTTGCCGATCACACTCTCGAGCATCACGAGGGTAGGGCGGTTCCGCTCGGCCTTCGCCTGCGCGGTGAGAGCGGCGAGCTGATCGAAATCGTACATCGAACCTCGGAGCACCTGCCAGCCGTAGGCCTCGAAGCGCTTTCCGACATC
>CAYXOW010000121.1:0-1656 GCA_964466815.1 uncultured Treponema sp. | reverse complement strand
TGAAGGCGAGATTCGTCGAGCCGTCGATACTGATGTGGTTCGAGTCATAGTAGACGATGAGATTGCCGAGCCCGAGCGTGCCCGCCAACGAGCAGGCCTCGCTCGCGACACCCTCCATAAGACAGCCGTCGCCTGCGATCACGTAGATCGAGTGATCGATGATCTCTTGACCGGGCCTGTTGAATCGCGAGGCCATCTTGCGTTCGGCGATGGCCATGCCGACCGCCGTCGCGATACCCTGACCGAGCGGACCAGTAGTCGTTTCGACCCCGGGCGTAACGCCGTACTCGGGGTGCCCCGGACATTTCGAGCCGACTTGCCGGAAGGACTTGATATCGTCGAGCGAAAGGTCGAACCCCGCCATGTGCAGCAGCGCGTAGATGAACATGGAGCCGTGCCCGGCGGAGAGCACGAAGCGATCGCGGTTGATCCACTTCGGATCGCGGGGATTGTACGTGAGTTCGACGCCGTAGAGATACGCGCCGAGTTCAGCGGCGCCCATCGGCATGCCGGGGTGGCCGGAGTTGGCTTTCTGAATCGCGTCGATGGTGAGACTGCGCACGGAAAGCGCGACGGACTGCAGTGCGGGAATATCCATGAACACACTCCTTGTGAATGAATTACGAAAAGTGTTTGTGTAATTCTAAGCGAAAGCCGAGAGGCGCGCAACGGCGTGGTAGCGCTACAGTGGCGATCCATCGTTCTTGGCGGCACGCTTGCGGAAAAGCCGGACATGACCCGGATGGCAATGGCCCGGCCCGCCATTCATCTCAATCTTTCTCCTCAAGCCCGCCATCGAGATCGGGACCTGCTGTACGCCGCGCGACATCGATCACACCACGCGCCTTTTCCTCGCTGATGTGCGCAATGCTCGCGATATAGCCGGGTTCTGCCTGCGCGACCGCATCGAGCGAGCCGAGGTTCTTGAGGATAAGCTTCGCGCGCGCATCGCCGATGCCCGGCGCCGCCTGAAGCACGCGAAAGGTCGCATCGCCCATCCTGAGCTTGCGCGAAAGCCCCGTGGCAAATCGGTGCGTCTCGTCCCGCACTGCGACAACCACCCGCAACGCTCCCGAGTCTTTCGGCAGAACCACCGGTTCGTTTTGCCCGGGCAGCCACAGTTCTTCATTTCGCTTCGCGAGCCCGACGAGATCGACATCGAGCCCGAGATCGTCGAGGATCTCCTTGGCGGCGGAAACCTGCCCGGCACCGCCGTCGACCAGCACGAGATCGGGCAATTCTGCCTCCTCGTTGATAAGCCGTGTGTAGCGCCGCGCAATCGCCTCGCGCATCGCCGCGAAATCGTCGATCTGGCCCTCGACCGAGCGAATCTTGAAGTAACGATAGTTCTTCTTGTCAGGAACGCCGTTCTTGAAACTGATCAGCGACGCTACTGTGTGCTTGCCGCCAAGCTGCGCAATGTCGAAACCCTCGATACGCATGGGCACCGAGGCGAGCCCAAGCTTGTCTTTAAGCTCGACCAGGGCAGCGACATCCCCCTTGGCGCGTCGCCGCTTCGCCAATTCCTCGCGGGCATTCTGCACCGCCATATTCATCACCGCCCAATGGCGCTCGCTGTCGGGCACCTTCACGTTCACCTTGGCGCCCGCGCGGTCGGAGAGGAAGCAGGCGATTTGCGCGGTATCCTCGGCTTTT
>CAYXOW010000120.1:0-7091 GCA_964466815.1 uncultured Treponema sp. | reverse complement strand
AGCATCGTACTGGCCGACGAGCCGACTGCGAACCTCGACTCCCACACAGCAGGCGAAATCATCGAGCTCATGCGCGACATCAACGCCAAGACCAACACGACATTCCTCTTTTCGACCCACGACCAACGGATCATGGACATGGCGAGGCGCATCGTGACGCTCCACGATGGTCAGATCGAGCGCGACGAGAGGCACGAAAAATGAAGACGAACACCCGGATGCTCTTCCAGATCGCGCTCAGGAATGTCGAGCGGCACCGCAAGCGGACATTGATCACCGCGGTTGTGCTTACGGTCGGCATCGCCGTGTACATCATGTTTCAGTCGATGCTCGCGGGCATGGACAGAATCACGATCGACGCGGCGATCGACTACGACAACAGCTCTGTGAGCCTGCGCTCGAAGGAGTACGAAGCGCACGCCGCCACACAACCGCTCGAATACGGCCTCAAGGATCCGAAGTCGATCGCCGCGAGTTTACCGGGAATATTGCCGGCCGGCAGCGCGTGGACGGAGCGCACGCGATTCTACGCCCAGGTGTCGAACTGGACCGATGAGACTTCGGCGCTGGCTGTGGCGGTCGAGCCTGGTACGGATCGCGCTGTGTTCAAGACCGCTGGCGAGGTAAAAGAAGGAAGATGGGGGGGCACAGGCGAAGCTGTACTCGGCGCAGATCTCGCGAAAGATCTGCGCGTCAAGGTCGGCGACAGCATCGCCATATCGGCGTCGCTTCCAGACGGCACGCTCAACGCGGTCGACCTCGTGGTAGGCGGCATCGCGGATTTGCCTCTCTCTTCGCTCTCGCAGCAGGCGATCTACATGACATGGCAGGATGCCGAACGACTCGTCGGCGCGCCGCTTCCCGTCACCGAGATCGACATCCGTCTGCCATCGGTCCCCAAACTCGACGAGCTCGTATCGAACGCCGATACGCTTGCTAAAAAGATCGAGACGAGCAATAAGGGAATCGTGGCGGTCAGCATAAGCGAGGCGATGGGTGATTACCTCGCGATGCGCACCATGAAGTCGAAATTCGCCTACATTCTTGTGGTGATCGTCCTCCTCATAAGCTCCGTAGGAATCTTCAACACGATTCTCATGAGCATGTATTCGAGGATCAGAGAAATCGGAGTGCTGGCAGCCTATGGCCTTGAACCGAAGCAGATCAAACATCTTTTCTCCATGGAGGGGATCATGATCGGTGTAATAGGAAGCATCGGGGGCGTGGTGCTCGGCGCAATTTTCGTGTGGTGGCTCACCACGTACGGCATTTCTTTTTCGGGAATGTTCGGCAATCTCGACCTTGGCAGTCTACCTAAGTATCTCACACTCAAGGGTGAGTGGAATGGAACGACTTTCGCGCAGGGCTTCTTCTTCGGAGTCCTCGTCTCATGGCTCGCGAGCCTCATGCCTGCTCGCAAGGCGAGTCGTATCGAGGTGACCGAAGCGCTGCGCTTCGTGTGAGGAGGAAGCTATGAATCTCTATTCTTTCGCCTGGCGAAATCTGCTTCGCAATAGACGCCGAAGCCTCCTCGCGGTACTCTCGACCTTTCTCGCCACACTCTGCGTCGTCGCCGGCAACGGGTTCACCGAGGGCTTTCTCGACTCGATGGTGCGGAATTACACGAAGAACGAAACGGGGCACGTCTCCATTACGACGGCGGACTACAGGGAACGCGCGCGGTTCATGCCCGTGGACACCTACATAGAGAATGCACCTCAGGCCTGTGCGGACATCGAGGCGCTCGGGAAGCAAGGCGTCGTGCTCGCCGCTCCGCGCATCCGTTTCGGCGTGCTGCTCTCAGCGGGTCCCTTCACGAAGCCTGCAGTTGCGATCGCGGGTGACCCTGAAAAAGAAAAATCCCTCCTCATGCTTCAAAGAAGTCTTCTGCCCGGCGGTGCCTATGTGGATATGCCGGGCACAGCGATTGTGGGAAGCGTGCTCGCCGCGGACCTCGGACTCAAGGTCGGCGATTCGCTCAAGCTCATCGCAACAAAATCGGACGGCGGGATCGGCTTCAAATCACTCAAGATATCCGGCATCTTCAAAACCGGAACGAATGCTCTCGACGGCTCGGTCTTTCAGATGCGCCTCGACGATGCGCAGTCGATGCTCGCCATGCCGGGAGGCGCGCAACAAATTCTCGTGATGCTTCCCGATTATCGCCAGGCGGCAGTCTGGCAGGCGAAGATAGCTTCCGCACTCAACGCGCACGGCTATACGGGCCTCTCTGTGCTGCCCTGGACCGAAATAGGCGACTACACCAAGGTTATTCTGCTCGCGGGGGCCGTCTACACAGGAATGTGGTTCTTCATCGCGCTCCTCGGAGCCTTCATCATCGCGAATGTCATGACGATGGTGGTGCTTGAGCGCCGCAGGGAGACCGGCATTTTAATGGCGATGGGTATGCAGCCCGCGAAAATCGTGGGCTCTTTCCTCCTCGAGGGCACCCTGCTCGGGCTCGGCGGATCGCTCCTCGGGACGATCGCGGGCGAGTTCTTCAACCTCGCGCTCTCGAAACGCGGACTCGATCTCTCGAGCAGCCTCGCAGGCTTCTCCTGGCCTCTCGACAACATCATTAAGCCGACGATTTCGCTCTCAGGAGTGCTAATTGGTGTTAGTTTCTGCACGATCGCCGCAGCCATGATGTCGATTCTCCCCGCGTGGCGCGCTTCGCGGATGGAAGTCGTCGACTCGCTCAAGGCTGTGCAGTGAGGAATATTACCATGAAACAGCTTTTTTTAAAAAAACGATATATCGCCGCCCTTCTGCTGATCGGAGCGCTCGCGATATCGGCGCCTGGCGCGCAGCCTGCTCCAGCTGGAAGCGCTGCGTCCACAAGCGCGCCAACGATGAGTACGCCTTCGACACGCGCCTCTTCAACTGGCGCAGCAGCTGCCCTCGCCCTGCTCGATGCCGTAGACTCTGCCCAGCGTTACTCGAGCATCTCCTATACCGGCGCCATGGAGATCACGCAGGGTTCGCGCGTCCTTAAAAAGGAGTACAGCGCATACGCGCGCGGTTCGGACCACGTCCTCCTCGAGTTCACGAACCCTGAAGACCGCGGCGTGCGCATGCTGCGCCTCGGCGCCTCGATCTGGATGTACTTCCCCTCTGAAGGTGACACTATCCGTATCTCCGGCAGCCTCATGCGCCAGGGCCTCATGGGCTCGAATTTGAGCTATGAGGAGGTCGCCGAGGGCGAAAGCCTGCGCGCTTCCTACAACGCGGTTATATTAAGAGAAGAAAATTATGATGATCGACTTTGCGCGGTGCTGAAACTCACGTCGTCTAAAAGCGACATCTCGTACCCTGTGCGCATCCTCTGGGTGGATTCCGCACGAAACGTGCCGCTCAAGATTGAACTCTACGCGCGCTCCGGTCTCCTCATGAAGACGGTGTACGTGCGCGAACTACAGGCGATCAGCGGGCGCCTCTTGCCCACAACGATCGAGATCGTCGATGCGCTCAAAAAGAATTCGAAGACAGTATTCAGCATGCTGAACATCAAACTCGACCTAAGCCTCCCCGACAGCCTGTTCACGATGCAGGCATTGACGAGATGATTGCCATGGCGATGAAGCGAAGGACGCAGCGTGCTGGGCGGTTTGCCCGAAATCCCCTGGAGCGTTGAATGAAAAACTGTGCTCGACGCTGCATCTTCAGTTTATCGGCGATGCTTGCGTGCGCGATGTCCTTTCCAACTACGGCCCAAGGTGTCGACATCGGCGCAACGCCGACGAGCGCGATTCTCACATCCACCGCAACCGTACTTGGGGGTGTCGCCATACCACGCGATATGGCCCGACCAGGTGCCGATGAGCAGCTTGATCTGGGCGGACGCCTGCGCATCGGGTCGCTGCGACTTTCAGCCCTCATTTCGACTCGTTTCGCAGCGGGGTTTGGCGCAGCCGCCCGCTGGGCCTCGTTCACTGGTGCACAGACGCTTCGATGGAGCTGGCCAGCGTGGTCCGCCGCGGCGGCCGCCCCTGATCTCCTAGCTGTACTCGAGGTAAAGGAGATGGCTGCGACAGTTTCGGGGGAGGTCCCAGGGTCGAGTCTCGGGTTTAAGGCCGAACTGGGCAAATTCCCCCTGAAGTGGGGTGTGGGTAAGGCGTTTCGGCCCTCCGATATTTTCAAGACCATGGACTACTCCGCGCTGATTCCTCAGGCTGGCGGAACGCCCGCGGCGCGGCTGTCGGTCTATCCGTCGGCGCTGAGCAGCGTGGAGGCGGCGGCGGCCGTCGATGGGCAGGGGGCGGTTGCCGCGGGCGCGCGCTACCTCAGCGCCCTTGACGCGTTCGGCGCGTTCGCAGCGAGTGTCGGATGGCGACGCGCCGCTGCAGGTACCGACGAGATCGCAGCTTCGATCGAGGGTCAGCTCGATGTCGGCATTTTCTCACCCTACACCGAAATTTCGGCGCGGCACTCAGCATCCGCCGACTATATCTATGCTATGGTTGGCAGCGGTGCCTCGATCGGGTCTCTCACATTCTACGCCGAGGGACAGGGCACACTTGGCCTCTCCACTCCGGATTTACGAGTCTTCGGCCTCGCCAGATGGGCGCTTTCCGACCTTACGAGCATATCCATTCCTTTCTATTGGCTCAACGAGGCGCGCACCGCCTCAGGAGGCACCCTCGTGCAGCTCGAGGGCATCCTCGGAGGCAAACTTGACCTCGCGGCCTCTGGCGCGGTTTTCTTCGCCTACGCGCCGCCTCAAGCCGTCTGGAGCCTGAGCGCATCTTGGACGCGAAGTCTCTCAGTCCCGCGAAGTCTCTCAACCTATTGAAACGAATTGCAACATACAGCATTATTCCTCAATCTATCGAGGAGGAAATCGTGTACAAGCCCGTTGACCCCAAGGTCAACTTCCCCCAACAGGAAGAAACGATCGTCAAATTCTGGAACGAACGAAATGTGTTCCAAAAGTCCATTTCACAGAGGGAAGGCTCACCTGAGTTCGTGTTCTACGATGGCCCCCCCTTCGCCACGGGACTACCGCACTTCGGCCATTTTGTTCCGGGCACGATCAAGGACATTTTTCCTCGATACAAGACTATGCGCGGCTACCGCGTCGAGCGACGTTTCGGCTGGGATTGCCATGGCTTGCCCGTCGAGAACCTCATTGAAAAGGAGCTTGGGCTCAACTCGAAAACCGATATAGAAAAGTATGGCGTCGCCGAGTTCAATGAGGCTTGCCGAGCTGCCGTACTCCGCTACGTCAAAGAGTGGCGCCAGATCATCACGCGCCTTGGGCGCTGGGTCGATTTCGATCACGACTACAAGACGATGGAGCCGGATTATATGGAGTCGATTTGGTGGGTCATCAAGTCGCTCTGGGATCGGGGGCTCATCTACGAGGGCCACTACATCCTGCCCTACTGTCCCCGCTGCTCCACGGTGCTCTCGAACCATGAGCTCTCGCTCGGCGGCTACCGCGACGTCCACGACCCCGCGATCTCGGTGCGCTTCAAGATCACGGAAGTGCCGGCCGCATCGACGGATCCCGACCTCGCCTCGCTGACCGACGGTTCGACCTATTTCGTCGCATGGACCACGACACCGTGGACCTTGCCGCAGATCTCAATGCGGACAACGTGATGATCGACCGTGGACCTTGCCGTCGAACCTCGCGCTCGCCCTCGGCCCGGACATCGAGTATGTTTGCGTCATCGACGGAAGCGATCGCTACATCCTCGCCGAATCGCGCCTGGGAGCGTACTACAAGCATCCCGAATCGCTTCAGCTCGCCTGGAAGAAAAAAGGCAGCGAGCTCGCCGGCATTTACTACGAGCCGCTTTTCCCCTACTTCGCATCGCTGCGCGAGAAGGGCGCCTTCGTCACGGTGCTTGGCGATCATGTCACCACCGAGGACGGCTCAGGTATTGTGCACACCGCGCCGGGCTTCGGCGAAGACGACTACGAGGTGCTGCGCGGCACCGGTATCCCGACCGTGTGTCCCATCGACGCCGAGTGTAAGTTTACCGATGAAGTGCCCGACTACAAAGGCATCTTCGTCAAAGATAGCGACAAAGCGATCATGGAGCGCCTCAAAAGCGAAGGAAAGCTCATCAAGCGCGACCAGATACTCCACGCATACCCCCACTGCTGGCGCTGCGGCAGCCCCCTCATCTACCGCGCGATCTCGAGCTGGTTCGTCAAGATCGAACCAGTCAAGGCTCCCATGTTGCGCGCGAACAAGAGCGTGTACTGGGTTCCCTCCCATATTCGCGACGGTCGGTTCGGCAAGTGGCTCGAGAATGCCCGCGACTGGGCGATCAGCCGCAACCGATACTGGGGTAACCCGATTCCCGTGTGGAAGTGCGACGACTGCGGTAAAACTGTCTGCGTCGGATCGCGCGAAGAGCTCGCGGCACTCGGCGGCGACGTGCCCCAGGACCTCCACAAGCACTTTATCGACAAAGTCACCCTGCCCTGCTCCTGCGGCGGCACCATGCACCGCATACCTGAAGTGCTCGACTGCTGGTTCGAGTCAGGATCGATGCCCTATGCTCAGAATCACTATCCCTTCGAAAATAAAGAAAAATTCGAAGCACACTTCCCTGCCGATTTCATCTGCGAAGGCCTCGACCAGACGCGCGGCTGGTTCTACACCCTGACCGTACTCGCCGCTGCCCTCTTCGACAAGCCGGCTTTCAAAGCCTGTGTCGTCAACGGGCTTGTTCTCGCCGAAGACGGCAAAAAGATGTCCAAGAGCCTCCGCAACTACACCGACCCATCGCAGGTCATGGACAAGTTCGGCGCCGACGCGCTAAGGCTCTTCCTCATGAACTCCGCAGTCACCAAGGCCGAAGACCTCTGCTACTCTGACGACGGCGTCAAAGAAGTGCTCAAGAGTGTCATCATCCCACTATGGAACGCCTACAGCTTCTTCGTCACCTACGCGAACATCGACGGGTTCCAGGCCGATGGATTCGATTGCTCCGACGCCGAGAATCCCCTCGACAAGTGGATCCTCTCGGTCTGCGAGAAGCTCGTCGCCGACGTCACCGAAGGACTCGAAGCTTACGATCTCCAGGCCTCCATCGGACCTATGGTCGAGTTCGTGGACAGCCTCAACAACTGGT
>CAYXOW010000119.1:2137-7120 GCA_964466815.1 uncultured Treponema sp. | reverse complement strand
GATTCATTGCTAGCTTACTATCCAAAGAGCTTGGTGTTCCCGTTAATGTCGTGAATAAAACTGGTGGCAATGGCGCTGTTGGCCATGTTGAAGGTGCCATGGCTGCTCCAGATGGATATACTATTACTAATATCACCTTCGAACTCAATACACTTAAGTACCTCGGATATGCACAGCTAACACCTGCAGACATCATCCCGATTTTTCAGTTTAATGAAGATCCCGATGCTTTGTCTGTGCAAGCGAGCTCTCCTATCAAAAACGTGAAAGACCTTATCGATACCATCAAAGCAAAACCAGATGGCACTTTCCTTTTCTCCGGTTCGACCATTGCTTGTGCGTGGGATCTTCCGCGTGTGCAGATGCTTATGGCGGCTGGTATCAATCCGAATAAAGTGAAATTTATCCCTACACAAGGCGGTGCAGCCCCCGCAATTACCGAACTTCTTGGCGGGCACGTAGATGCAGTTGTTTGCAGCTATCCTGAAATCGCCGCACAGGTCGATGCAGGGAAAGTCAGGACTATTGCAGTATTCTCCGACGAGCGTGTTCCGCTCTACCCCAACATCCCAACACTTAAAGAGCAGGGGATTAATGTTACCGGTGGCACCTGGCGCGGTTTTGCTGTTCCACTCAAGACCCCAGATTATGTGATTACCACACTCACTAATGCATTAAAGAAAATTACCGCAAGCAAAGATTTTATCGATTTTATGAATAAGAACCAATTTGGGATTAAAATCCGTGACCAGAAGGAGTTTACGCAGTTCCTTAATGACCAATTCAAAACGCTCGAAGGCGTTATGGAGGCTGCTGGTTACCTGAAAAAGTAATTCCTATCGTTTCTTTATTGGGGCGAACGGCTGAATGTCGATCGCCCCTGATTTTTATTCATGATTAATACTATTTGTACAGGAGTTGCCCTTGAAAATTACTCGTGAACATGTTGTAGGATTTTCTTGTATCGGATTCTCAATCGCTGTCCTGTGCATCACACCATCGTTTCCAAAAGGACAATCAAGTGTCAATATCACCGGGCCTGCATTTTTCCCCAATCTGCTTGCATTTGCATTTATAATTCTTGGAATCATTCAGTTGATTTCTGCATCACGGTTTGAAAAAGCCGGACACACTAAAACCACCAAGAGTGCCATACCATTCGCACAGCGGAAAAGAATGCTCCCTGCGATCGAATTTATTTTCTTGTTGATCGCATTCATCATTGCTTTTGAACCGTTGGGGTTTTACGTAGCGACTATTTTATTTCTATTTTTGCTTATGCTGCTTCTCGGCTTAAAGTGGTGGAAGAGCCTTCTTTACTCGCTGATCTATACAGCGGTTATCTATTTGCTCTTCGGTATTCTTTTTACTATTGGACTCCCATCTGGGATTCTCAGCTTTTTGGGGATTTAAATCATGATGCAAGCTTTTACCACAGTTTTTAGTCTTAATGTTCTCGTACCTTGGATGCTCGCTATGACGCTTGGAATATTCATTGGAGCTATGCCAGGACTGACAGCCACTATGGGAGTCGCACTCATCGTTCCACTAACCTTTCACATGCAACCAATCGCCGGGTTAGCGATGATTCTTGGCCTAAGTTTTACCTCAATTTTTGCAGGAGATATTCCGGCTACATTCTTACGAGTACCAGGAACTCCAGCATCAGGAGCCGCCGTACTCGATGGTTTTGAAATGAACAAGCAAGGAAAAGGCTCCCTCGCGATCATGCTAGATCTTTTCTGCTCAGCCTTGGGCGGTTTGATTGGTGTAGTACTACTCATCACTATTTCACCAACACTTGCAAATTTCGCGCTTCAGTTTACTAATTTTGAATATTTCTGGTTGGGTTTACTTGGCCTATCGATGAGCGCGGTCATTACCAAAGGATCAAATACCAAAGGGCTCATCGCCGTCGTTTTTGGTCTTCTCATTTCAACAATTGGAATCGACATTTCTACAGGATATCCTCGCTTTACTTTCGGTAATATAAATCTTGTTTCTGGAATTAATTTCATTCCCGTCATGATCGGACTATTCGGACTATCAGAAGTCATTCGAGATATCGCGGTGCAATCGCAAGAGCAGCTATCTGGTGCCGCCGTTGTCGAAACTAGTCACACTACCATACGTGACGTGTTAAAAGTCATGGGAAGAAATAAGCGTGTGATCTTTCAAAGTTCATTGATCGGGACCATTATCGGAGCCCTTCCAGGTGCTGGCGCGGATATTGCCGCATGGGTGTCATATGGATTTGCAAAAAAGACTTCTAAACACCCAGAAGTATTCGGAACCGGTTCGGAAGAGGGTGTTGTAGCTCCGACAACCGCGAACAATGCCGCACTCGGAGGTACATGGATTCCTGCTCTTGTATTCGGCATCCCTGGCGATACCATCACTGCTATCGTGCTTGGAGCGATGCTCATGTATGGCCTCAAACCTGGTCCACTTGTCTTTATCAACAATAAAGAGCTTATTAATCAGATATTTGCAGTTGCGCTTTCTTCACAATTTTTCGTGCTAATCCTGGGATTTCTTGGGATAAAAGCATTCGCCTTTCTTTTTAAATTTCCGAGAAATGTAGTGCTTTCAGGCATTACAATATTTTCACTAATTGGTGCTTACGCAATTAGAACAAATGTTTTTGATGTTTTGCTGGTTGTGTTGTTTGGAATTCTTGGCTACCTTATGGAAAAAGTCGAGATACCTCTTTCACCACTTATTCTCGGTCTTGTGCTGGGTCCGATGATCGAGGACAATCTGCGTATCGGACTTATAAAAACAAATAATCATTTTCTGCCATTTCTTACAAGACCAATTTCGGGAATCTTCGCGCTCATCCTTGCAATCGCTTTCCTGTATGAGCCTGTTCGGTCGCTCATGAAACGTATTCATAAACACTGAGAATATCATGATAGATTTTCTTTCGTTTGGTGAGCCCCTTGTAGGATTCTATCCTCTGCATGAGGCTTCTATTACTGATGATGTTCCCATAATTAAAACTTGGGGAGGCGATACATCCAATTTTGCGATTGGCGTCGCACGTCTTGGGCACTCCGTATCATATTTCTCCGCGGTCGGCGATGACCCCTTCGGGAAGAGTTTTCTCGCGCTCTGGAAGAGGAACGGAGTTGACACATCGCTCGTAGGTATAGATACGCGGCGTCGAACGGGTCTCTATTTTGTTTCTTTTGAGGGTAAAAAACATAGCTTTACGTATTACCGAAAAGGTTCCGCGGCATCCACAGTTTCATACAGTCGAATTCCCAAGGATATCGCCACGCGATTCGCCGCGCTTCACCTCTCGGGGATAAGTCTCGGAATGAGCATGACCGCACGAGCGACGGGGTTGGCGCTTATCCGGGCTTTCCGGGAGGCGAACAGGCTTATTTCCTTCGATATCAACTATAGAAGCGCGATGTGGACTTCGGCAAAGCGCGCTTCTAAAGCCTTTTATGAAGCGATTGGAATTGGCATCGATATTCTCGAGATCACCGATGACGAGATGGGCGCCCTTGGATGGGGAGAGAGCCCAGATGATATCCACAAGAAATTCCCTTTCGTACGCACAATTATCGTAAAGCGGGGATCGCGCGGCGCGCTGATCTACGCGGATGACGACTACTTCTCGGTGCCCGCCTATCCTGTATCGGTACAGGATACTGTGGGGGCAGGCGACAGTTTCGATGCTGGATACCTCTCTGCCATCATCGAAGGAGCTACTCCTCGTGAAGCCGCCCGCTTCGCCACGGCCACTGCCGCGCTCACGTGCACAGGCACGGGGCCACTTGAAAAGATGCCAACAAGAGAAGAGGTGCTTCGGTTCCTGGGCGACCACTAGGCAATTCCTGCGCGCAACGATCGCTTCAGGAGTGCGCGCCGGGCTCGTTCTCCCCACACCGCGAGCATCGAAAAGATAAGGCGCGGTACGATGAGCCAGAACACAGGAAGAGAAATCGCAGAAAAAAGGACCGTATCCTCAAAGAGCGAGTGCGTAATCGCTGCATGGTGGTTGAAGAGATCGCCCTCCTGAACTGTCATGTGCCCATCGCTCCGCGCGGCCTTGATGATCCCCGCCCCATACGCGTAGCCGACGATATTCGCGACAATCCAGAGAAAACTCATCGAAGCTTCAAGCCCAAATATCCGCATGAGCCAGCCGAGCCAGCGCGATAGTTTTTCCATGAGGTTGAATTGCTCCAGCAAAGTCTGTATGAACATCAGTACGAGAATATAGGGAATGATGCGGCGCACCAGCTTGAGCGTGGAGATGGTCCACGCGACCATCATTGGCCAAAAGGCGCTCTGGGACATCGAGCTCGAGGCGAAGAGTTTTACTTCGCTGAGCGACGACGGCAGAAAGAGATTGAGGAGCAAACCTCCCACGATCGCGGTTCCCACTCTGAGCGCCACCATCTTTATCGCCGATGAACCGATCGATTTCATCACGGTCGTCTCCACGATGAGATTGTGAGAGACGAGGCTCATGAAAGCGATGATGGTCGCGTCGTGGATGGTCAAGTTCATCGAGCTCATGACGGCAATGGCAGAATAATTGTTGAGGAGCGCACCGGAAATGTAGGCGAGAGCCGCCTCCCCCGGCAGTCCGAGAATGTTCATGAGCGGAGCCATCGCGAGCGCGATTGTTTGCAAGAGGCCGCTCCAGCCGAGGAGTTCGACAGCGAGGCTAACCGGCACCATGATTTTAATGAGAAACCAGGCGGTTTCGACAGTACGCTTCAGCGTTGTGCGCGCGGTCTGTCGTAAGTCGGGGACGGAAGGTGTCAACGTGTGGCTCCACGGGCTGTGATAGAAAAAATGGTCGCGCAGAAGCGCGCATCTCTCGCAAGCGCGGGAATATCGACCGGCATTCTATACTTCCAGTTGGTGTCAAGAGTAGTACCCGGGATGTTGATTCGTTCCGCCCGCGGATCGGCTTCGCGAAAATCTTTATCGCAAGCCAGCAGATCTTGAAGTGGATAG
>CAYXOW010000119.1:0-2127 GCA_964466815.1 uncultured Treponema sp. | reverse complement strand
CACGGAAGACGAGAGTGCAACTGCGCGCACAAGCGCCACAGCCGCACTATCAGTCAGCTCGGCCGGTGGTTCTCTCATCCCGCCCAGTGCATCGCGCATCACCGCATCACGAGCGGCCATCGATATAAACATATCCCAGAGCTGCGCGCGATCGGCCTCCTCGGCCCACCACTGGCGGATGTTCGTCGAGTCGTGCACCGACGTGCAGGCAACCGAAAGCGGCTCATACTGTTCAAGAGGAATGTATGGCTGGCCTGGCTTGTCCCAGCTGCGCTCCCAGCGCAGCACACGCAAGCCGGGAATTTCGAGCTCGCGCAGCACTTTGGGCACACAAACCGGTACAGCACCGAGATCTTCGGCGAAAGGCTGCATCTGCGTTGCGGCAATAAGCATCGAGAGAAGATCGCGCCCACGCGATTCCCAAATATCGAGCGAGGCGGCGTTTATCGATTCGGCCTTCGCGTTGAGCACCGCCTGCTCCTCGGCAGAAAGGCTCTTCCAGCTCGTCGTGTCGCGATAGCTCCACTGAAAGACATATGCATCAGGCATTGCTTCGTAGAGCGCGCGGTCGATCCACCAGTCGGCCATCGCGCGCGCATACGCGTCGATGCCATAGCCAGCCTCGGGAAATTCCGAGCGGAGCGCGGCGCATGCTGCGTAGATATCGGCGCTGCCACGAATATTCGAACTGAAAAGGAAGAGCGGCTCGGAATGGATGCGTTCAAAACAGTGGGCGCGGAAATCGGCGAGACGCTGTTCGAGCGCGGCGCGCCGATCGGTTGCGCGCTCCAGGCACCCGCGCTCGGCCTCCTCAATATTCCGCTCAGGTATGTGCGGCTTCGAGAGCCAAGTCAAACGCTCGTCCGAAAAGCCCAGGGCAGTCAGCTCGCCCCGGTTCACATGCACCGACGGCTCGAAAGCCCCAAGATAGGCGTCGCTTTCGCGTCCGTCGATCGCCCAAATCCTGAAGAAACCGAGCACGTGGTCGATGCGGTACGAAGTGTAGAACTGATCAGCGTACGCGAGCCGTTCGCGCCAAAAGTCATAACCGGCGGCGCGAAGCGTTTCCCAGTTGTAGAGCGGGAAGCCCCAGTTCTGGCCGCGAGGCGAGTACATATCGGGCGGTGCGCCGGCCTGCCGGTCAAGCACGAAGATATCACGCCGATTCCAGACATCCGCAGAGTCCCGGGCGAGAAGGATGGGAATGTCGCCCATAATATCGACGCCGAGGTCGCGAACTTTTTCTGCAGAAGCGTGCAGCTGTTCGCGCGCAATGACCTGAAGCCAGAGGCGGAAACGGGCCTCCTCGGCGATTTCGGTGTTGAACCAGAGCTCGTCGAGATGCCCAGATGGAAAATCCCGCCACTCGTCCCACTCCCACCAGGGAGCTCCGCTGAATTTTTCTTTGAGCGCCACAAAGCACCCATACGGCTTTGCCCAATGCTGCTCTGCGGCGAAGGCCTCCGCGAGCGGTGTACAGATTTCTAGGCTTTCGCGCCACACGGCCCTAAGCGCCTCGATCTTGGCGCTCAAGATCGCTTCGTAGGGCACCCGCGCCTCGGTCCCATATTTTCTATCGATCGCGCCGGCCGCATGGATCAGAGCCTTTGCAGGGCGCTCTTCGAGCGGCAACCCCAATGAGGCCATAGTGTCAATCGTTTCCGTCAGCGAAATATAGATCGGATTCAACGCGAATGCGCTCAGTGCGGAGTACGGCGATATGCCATTTCCCGTGTCGTTCAGCGGCAGGAGCTGAATGAGTGCAAGTCCGCAGCGTTTCGCAAGCCTGCCGAACTCTTCGAGGTCCGAAAATACGCCACAGGCGGCATTTTTCTTCGCTCTGAGCGCGAGAAGAGGAACCGCAACTCCCGCGATTCGATTCTTGCTGTGGATAAAATTCATGATGCTTGCTCCTGGGTCCAAAGAATACGCAGCGCTTCCTTGATTGAGGATACGCCGGGCCGGCGCAATGCGGACGTTGCCTGAGCTTCGCGCCGCGCCGCGGCAACTGTCTTGGCAGCGCCGGCAACGCTGTTTCTGGTCGATTCTTCACCTGGAAGCGCGCTGCGTGGGCCGATGACTCGGCCGAATCCAAGCTGAACAGCGGCCTTGACGCGCCGCTCCATC
>CAYXOW010000118.1:2235-7247 GCA_964466815.1 uncultured Treponema sp. | reverse complement strand
GGTCACGACTTCATTGGAAAGTTTTCAGAAAAAACGCTCTTTCTATTCTGCCGAAAGGCATACAGATTTGAAAATGACTATTTCAGCATTCAATATGAAATTGAAAACAAAAGCCAAACCGAAGCGTCATTTTGCTTTTACACTGAGATGGAACCTCTTGCCTCGACTCATGCAGAAAAGAATAAACTGATGGCACTCCGGCACCGGGATAGCGAAAATGTAGACCCACAGAGCGATTTTTTCTATCCTTCCATCGATGGCTTTGAGATTTCGGATACAAATGCGAATGAAAAACTTATAATTCGATCGGATACATCGTTTTTTGTCGGCGGGAAACCTAATTTTATAGACATAGGGGCACAAAAGCCTTCTATTGATGAAAATGGAAGGATATATCAGCCTTTGTTTGAAGGATTTTCATTGCGGATAGGCTGGGATCTTCTCCTCCCGCCAGAGGGGATGGCGCTTTTTTCTCTTTCGATACGTTTGGAACATTGACATTTTAAAGACTTCGGACGAGGGTTTCTAATAACTATAAGGACTTGTGATACAAATATAAATCTATTTACAATTGAGGCAGTATGGAAACATCGATATTTCCACCATCAATAGAAGGGCTTTCGATTTATATGGTGGGCGCTAAAGGAACGGGCATGACGGCGCTCGCAGAAATTCTCCACAACAAAGGAGCAAAGCTTACAGGCAGCGATGTCCCTGACGTTTTTTATACCGATAGTATTCTTCATTCTTTGGGCATTAGAGTCTATGAGAACTTCGATGCGAGCCATGTGACTTCGGATATCGATATTGTCATTCACTCAGCTGCATATTCTTTGGAAACAAACCCAGAATTAAAAAAGGCACACTCACTCGCCATTCCCATATTTAATTATCCCGAGGCATTGGGAGCATTGTCCCGACATAGCCGATCAGCGGGAATCGCCGGTGTACACGGGAAGACAACGACCACAGCCATGGCGGGAATCCTTATCGAAGCGCTCTCGATTCCCGCATCGGTTCTTGCAGGATCGGCCATCGCGAATTTTAATGGACATTGCACACTCATTGCGGGTGACACCTATTTTGTCGCAGAGACATGCGAGTATCGCAAGCATTTTCTCAATTTTCAGCCTTCTTGGATCGTACTCACTTCCGTAGAGAGCGATCACCAGGATTTTTTCCCCACATATGAGAGCATTCGGGATGCATTCATTGAATATGCCATGAGCCTTCCTCCGAATGGCAGCCTCATATTCTGCGCCGATCAAAAGGGAGCAGTCGAAGTTGCGGACATTGTCCTACAAAAACGAAAAGATATACAATTTGTAGAATATGGTTTTTTGGCCCAAGGAAGGTACAAGATAAGAGAATATACAACATCAGCTGGAGAAAATACCTTCGTGGTAGGCGACACTCCCGTACCTCTCACACTGCACATGCCTGGAAGACATCTTGTCCTAGACGCTGTAGCGGCTATCGCACTTGTCGAATCGCTATTTAAAGATCAAACATCTTCCACTTTCGGGACCTCGGAATGGAGGAGCGTCGAACACGCACTTTCGCGCTTCAGAGGCTCAAAACGGCGAAGCGAAATTGTGGGAGAATTCAATGGAGTGCTCATTATTGATGATTATGGTCATCATCCGACCGCAATAAAGACGACAATCGACGGAATAAAACAATTCTGGCCACACAGAAGACTCATCATAGACTTTATGTCACACACCTACAGTAGGACAATCGCGCTTCAAGATGAATTTGTAGCATCATTAGATGCTGCAGATGCCGTAATTCTCCATAAAATTTATGCATCTGCGCGAGAAACGCCTATCCCTGGCTTCAGCGGTGCAACACTCTTCGAAAAGTTGCGTATGCGACGACCCGAGGTACCTTCGCTCATTCTTGCTCAGAGTGCAACAAGAGAAAAATATTCAACTACACTTGACCATTTTGTCGCGTATAGTGAAGAACCGCTTGAAGCACTGGATTTCCTTGCCCAGGAAGTGCGACCGGGAGATATCGTGCTCACTATGGGTGCAGGCGACAATTGGAAGCTCGGGATTGCCCTTGCAGAAATATTGCAAAAGAACGACAGGTCTCATACAGATGGAGAACTCCAACGATGAAAAGCATGACAGGATTTGCGCATCACACTCTTTCGGGAAAAGGATTGCAGGGAACGATCACGTTAAAATCCTACAACAACCGTTTTCTGGATTTTGCCATTTCGCTTCCACCTTCTCTTTCGGGAATTGAACCGCATGTGAGAGAGTTTTTTGGCTCAAGAATCTCGCGAGGCAAAATTGAATGTGCAATTCGAATAAAAAAAATCGAAGCATCGCTCGACGATATCGTCTTCCATTCTCAATCTGCACAGGTGCTCGCTGAACAGCTTCGGAAGCTTGGGCGCGAGTGCGGTATCGATGAAGAACCTAATCTCGATATGCTTACTCGTTTCCCAGGAATTATCGAGATGAACTCGGAAATTGACGAAATCACGGTGTGGGAATCAATAATGCCCTCTTTAGAGGAGACATGGCGAGAATTTGAAGAGAGTAGGCTGCGTGAAGGCCTCGCCACTCAGTCGAACATAATGAGCGAGATGAAAAGGCTCGGCGTGAAGCTAAACGAGATTGAATCACAGGCCGACACATTGGAAAAAATGGTGCACGATCAGATAACTGCGCGATTCAAAGAGCTTTTAGCCGAAAATTATGATCAGGGACGTGTACTACAGGAAGTTGCTGTGCAGCTCGTTCGTCTGACGATCAACGAAGAGATCGAAAGGCTTCGTGCACATTTTTCCGCATTTGAATCTATCGCCGCACTACCAGCTTGCGGTAAAAAGCTCGATTTTCTCTGTCAGGAAATGAACAGGGAGGTGAACACAATCGGCTCAAAAAGCACTATCATTTCTATTACTCACGCCGTTGTGGATATGAAAGATGCGCTTGAAAACATCCGTGAACAGCTAAGAAATGTGGAGTGAATGCAGATGGGAATAGTTGCGATTTCAGGTAAATCAGGCTGCGGCAATACGACTGTGCTGCGGCTCGTTGCTGAAAAACTCGGATTCACGCCTGTCAATTACACGTTTAGGACAATGGCGGGAGATTTGGGAATACCGTTCGAAGAACTTTTAAAAAGGGCTCAAGAGAGTCTCGAATACGATAGAAGGCTGGATGAACATCAAGCAGTCCTGGCGCGCAGAGGCAACACGGTGATAGGTTCGCGGCTCGCAATTTGGATGGTACCCGAAGCAGATCTTAAGATATATTTGAGAGCGAGTCATGCGGTGAGAGTTCAGAGGATTCACGCACGCGAAGGTGGAGACATCGCAGAAATCGATCGCTTTACAAAAGAGAGGGATGCAAAAGATCGTGGAAGGTATTTAGCGCTCTACAATATCGATATCGACGACACCTCGTGTGCACACCTCTCTATCGATACAGAACACTGGAGTGCAGAAGAAGTCGCTGAAATTGTGGTAAATGCATATAATATAAGGAAATAGAAGGCAATATGAATAATTCTATTCAAAATCGAAAAGTCGCCTTTATCACAGGCGCTACGAGTGGGCTAGGTCTTTCAATCGCCCAGCAATTCGCGCGAGAAGGCTATGCTGTATATGGGGGTGGAAGGCGCCAATCTGAACATTTGAGCGACAAGAATTTAATACTCACCACATTCGACATCACCGATGAGGTATCTGTGCAGCGCGCAGTGGAATTTGTCCTTTCGCGCGAGGATCATATCGATCTTCTCGTCTGTGCTGCAGGATATGGTGTGAGCGGCTCCATCGAAGAAACTCCACTCGAAGACGCCCACGCCCAATTCGATGTGAATTTTTTTGGTGTCGTTCGGACAGTCAAGGCAATTCTCCCAATAATGCGCTCGCAGCATTCGGGGAAGATCATCATCATCGGTTCCGCTGCTGGCAAAATCGGTATGCCGTTCCAAGGTTATTATTCAGCGAGTAAATTTGCGCTTGAAGGTTTTGTCGAGTCGATTCGCTATGAAGTGCGTCCTTTTGGAATTGAAGTCTGTGTCGTAGAGCCGGGCGATTTCAAAACGGGATTCACTGCTGCGCGTAAAAAAATCATCAAACAAGATAGTCCCTATCGAGAAAAGATGCTGACTGTGATCGGAATTCAAGAGCATGATGAAACTCACGGTGTTGACCCTATGGTTGCGGCGCAGCGCATTGTGTCTCTTGCCGCTTCGAAGAGATTTCCTATACGAATCAGTGTCGGACCTCTCTTTGAGCGTTTTGCGATATGGGTGCGGCGCATTCTCCCAGATGCGCTATTCGAAGTTTTATATAAGATGAACTATAAGCTTTAGAGCCCGGGTTTTTCATAATTGACGCGATAAATTCTCAAAGATACGCTGAAAATAAGGAGTTAGATATGCGTTCTGCAAAAAATGAGATAACAAAAAAAGAATTCGGCACGCTCTCCGATGGGAAAGACGTTTCGCTCTTCATACTTTCTGCGGGCGAATTCAAAGCAACATTCTCCGATTGGGGCGCGACGTGGACTAGCTTCAGCGCTCCCGATCGTTTTGGCCGTCTCAGCGATGTCCTTCTTGGATTTTCGACACTGTCGGGATATACCTCGAAACATCCGTTTTTTGGATCCACAATAGGGAGGTTTGCGAATAGAATTGGCGGAGCAAAATTCTTCATGGATGGGAAAGAATATCGACTTTTCGCCAACAACAATCAGAATCATCTGCACGGGGGCAGAAAAGGATTTGATAAGTATTTATGGAATTATGAAATATCAACAATAAATGGCGAACCTGCTGTACAGTTTTCCAGAATTAGCTCTGATGGTGAGGAAGGGTACCCTGGCACACTCTCCGTCGAGGTCACTGTTTCGCTCTCGAGCGCAGGATCTCTTCGGCTGCATTATACTGCAAAGAGCGATGCCAAAACTCCGGTCAATTTGACGAATCATGCGTATTTCAACTTAGCGGGGGAGGGTCGAGGGTCAATTCTTGGGCACACA
>CAYXOW010000118.1:1976-2207 GCA_964466815.1 uncultured Treponema sp. | reverse complement strand
CGGTAGATTCTGGTCTCATTCCGACAGGAGAAATTATATCGGCCAGGCTCAATGCATTCGATTTCAACGAGCCCAAAGTTATCGGGAAGGATATTTCTGAAGTCGGGGGAGGATATGACTTCTGTTACATCATTGATAAAGAATTTATACCGCTCAAACCTTTTGCAACAGTCAATGATCCGGTAAGCGGAAGATATATGAAGGTCTCTACGACCCTGCCCGCTGTTCAGT
>CAYXOW010000118.1:1042-1854 GCA_964466815.1 uncultured Treponema sp. | reverse complement strand
GTTTCCCTCTGCATTCATCGACAGGAACGAGATTTGGGAACACGAAACAGTATATACTTTTGGTGTATGAACAAATTTAACACAGGAGAGAGAAATGCTTGAAGATTTAGTAAAACCACTTCACGACGTAAAAAGTGAAATCCTCGAAATATGGGGGCGTCTTTGACGCGCCTGCTATTGAAGCTCAAATCCGCGCAAAAGAAGAGATTACCACGGCTGTCGACTTCTGGTCGGATCAAAAAAAAGCGCGCAAGATACTCGGCGAAATAAAAATTCTCAAAGATAGGCTAGAGTCGTGGAAAAAGTTGCATGACGATATTCTTTCGCTCACCGAAATGTTCGAACTTGTCCGCGAAGAAGATAATCAGGATATGGAGGCTGATCTCCTCGCTTCGCTGAATGACATCAAGGAGCGTTACAATAAAGCGCTCATATTTGAACTTTTATCAGGCGAAGCTGATGCGAATGACGCATTTCTGACAATTCATGCGGGCTCAGGAGGAACAGAAGCGTGCGACTGGGCGAGCATGCTGTACCGAATGTATCTGCGTTGGGCGGAACGACACAACTTTAAGGTCGAAACACTTGATTTTCTTGAAGCCGAAGGCGGTATAAAATCCGTGACGATTCAAATTTCAGGCGAATACGCATACGGCTATCTCAAAGGCGAAACCGGCGTACACAGGCTCGTTCGCATTTCTCCATTTGATGCAAACGCAAGGAGACACACATCATTCGCCTCAGTTTCGGTGATGCCTGTTCTCGATGACTCTATTGAAATCGATATCCGCCCCGAAGATATTCGCATCGAT
>CAYXOW010000118.1:758-1022 GCA_964466815.1 uncultured Treponema sp. | reverse complement strand
TGGGCAAAAAGTGAACAAGACCGATTCGGCAGTGAGAATCACTCACCTTGCGACCGGAATTGTTGTTACATGTCAAAACGAACGCAGCCAGTATAAGAATAAAGATGTGGCCATGAACATTCTCAAATCGAGACTCTATGAGTTCTATCGAGCGGAGAAGGACAAAGAAACGGCAAAATTCGCTGGAGAAAAAAAGGAAATCGCCTGGGGCTCGCAAATTCGTTCGTACGTTTTCCAACCTTATACAATGGTGAAAGATCACAG
>CAYXOW010000118.1:0-748 GCA_964466815.1 uncultured Treponema sp. | reverse complement strand
AATAAGTTCATGGTGGGGAATGTACAATCTGTCATGGATGGAGAAATTGATCCTTTCATCGAAGCCTACCTTCACTGGCAATGGAAAGGTGGAACTTCCACAGAAGAGGAAGATGAAGAAGTATAAGCGTATAGCGCTCCTCATGGTTTTATTCGGAGCGCTTTTTACCCTTACACCTCAGCGAGCTCTGTCTCAGAATAAGACTTCGGTGTCGACAAATTCGACATCTCTTATAATTGTTTTTCCGCTACGAATTGAAGATACTATCCAATTCGAACAGATCAACACGAATAATCTGGATGCCCTCACTTTCTTAAGAGTGATGAGCAATGTATCGGAAGAGCCTCAGAGTGATGCGAATGGGAATACTTTTCCAGAAGCTCTCAGCCTTGATACGCTTCTCAGTGCATCGTTTCGAGCAAAGACTAAAAATACTCGCATTGTAAATTATAACATTGCTTCATTCCTATCGCAGATTCGCACTATTGATACGATTCAAAACGTTTTCTTAATTAATGATTTTGATTCAGTGAATTTAATATGCTTCAATATGTATGAAATAAAAGACGATACGGTACGACTTTGTTCATTACTTTTGCGCAGAGATGGAATATGGGCTGAATATGTATCCGATTCCGCCACAATGTTCGAGCTTTTAAAAATAACGGAGAGCGCGGTCGCATACTTCTTGCAGCGTGGTTTGTTCGATAATGGTGCCGCTGCTTCAGCATCCGCCCAATCTGCAAAT
>CAYXOW010000117.1:6497-7327 GCA_964466815.1 uncultured Treponema sp. | reverse complement strand
AGGCCGGAACGATGTAGACGCCCTGGCTGTCTTCGACCGAGCGGGCGAGCTGCTCGCTCTCGGCGGAATCTGCAAGCATACCCATCTGGTCGCGAAGCCACTGAATCACCGCGCCCGCGATGAAGACCGAGCCCTCGAGCGCGTAGGTGTAGCCCCTACCGAGGTCCCAGGCCACGGTGGCCAAGAGATTGTGTTTCGACTCGACAGGGAATGGCCCCGTGTTCATAAGCGTGAAACAGCCCGTGCCGTAGGTGTTTTTCACCTCGCCCGGCTCGAAGCACGCGTGCCCGAAGAGCGCCGCCTGCTGATCGCCCGCGACACCGGTCACGGGAATTTCCGCCCCGAAGAGCTCCTTTCTCGCTGTACCGAAGAAGCCGGACGAAGCTTTGACCTCGGGAAGAATCCGCGCGGGCACCTCGAGAAGTCGTAGAAGCTCCTCATCCCAGCGGCGCTCGAAAATATTGAAGAGCATTGTACGACTCGCGTTGGAGGGGTCGGTAGCGTGCACGCCGGTCAGGTTGTAGATGAGCCATGAATCGATCGTGCCGAACATGAGTTCGCCACGCTCCGCGCGCGCCCGCAGCTCGGGGTACTCGCGGAAGAGCCAGGTGAGCTTTGTGCCAGAAAAATACGCGTCGAGCACGAGCCCCGTCTTTTCACGGATCGTTCCCTCCGCCCCTCTCGCCCGGAGCTCATCGCAGATGCCGCTCGAGCGCCTGCACTGCCACACAATCGCGTTGTACACCGGCTTGCCGGTCGCACGCTCCCAGACGACTGTCGTTTCGCGCTGGTTCGTGATACTGATGGCGGCAATCTGTGTCGGCTCGATC
>CAYXOW010000117.1:3790-6413 GCA_964466815.1 uncultured Treponema sp. | reverse complement strand
CCGGAAGGGAATCTGCTTGACGCCGATGATGATGCCGTCGTGATTGAATAGAATCGCCCTGGAAGTCGTCGTGCCCTGATCGAGGGCGAGAATATAGGTTGAATCGCGGTCCATGGTCGCATTATAGCTCATTTTCTGCGCTAAGGGAGAGGATAATCGAGTCGCCATCAAAAAATGGGAAGAGAAAAAGCCGCTCAACTCTCGCGACTCGAGCGGCTTGAATGAGCAAAACAGGAGAAAACTATCTCCTCAGGAGAGTTCAGGATCAATAGAAGGTGATGTTCACCGTGCCGCTCGCATTGTCGTACTTTACCTGGCCGGAAGAATTCGCTGCCCTCGACACGATGCATACATAATACACGCTGTCTGGTACAGTCTCGAAGGTGACTGCGTCCTCCGCACCCACAGTGCCGGAACCGGTGATACCAGAGAGTGGCTTCGCGTCCGGCCCAAAGATGTAAGCATCGAGGCTGCCCTCGAGAGTTTTAAGGGTTATTTTTGAATTATTATTGAGAGCATAGAACAGATACCACGATTCGCCTTTATCATTGAGCGTAACGGTATCTGAATAAACTCCATCCTCCAGGGCGACCGGGTTGCTTGGATAGAGCGCAATCGTGATATCGATTGTCTGCCCGGCGTTGACCACGAAGGCCGCATCGGTTTGACCCGAAACCATCGGCACTTCCGTCGACACGGCGTTATTGAAGATCGAGACCGTAAGCTTATCGTACGTGCCGGCCAGCACAGAAATGCTGCCATTGATGGTGTTGGTTGTCTCATCGTAGCTCGTCGGTCCAAGATTCAACACTTTCACGATGGTATCGCCTTGATAAAAATCGAGCTCAATCGTGTCTACAAACGCGAACGCCTTGGAACCTATGGTTTTGCTGTGACTTGCGACTATGAAAGGATTGATTCTCGGCATGGAAATCTTGACTGTTCCTTCTTTGGACGCGACGCTCTTTGCGACACCTCCAGGAAGTTCGCACGCCCCAAGCACGAGAGCCACGATCGCTGTAGTCATGAAAAATCTGGTTAACTTTCTTTTCATATACTTTTTCCTCTATGAAGCGAATCTAAAGTGAGTGCAACACCGAAGTACAGACTTTTTTATGCTTATACAAGCATATATTTATTGAATGATTATCGTACCATCCCTAAGAGCTGTCAAGAGAAACCTATTTTTTACTTGCGCCTAGGTTCATTTTCAATTACTCTGGTGAGAACTCCACACGTTACAATGAGAATGCAGTATGCCAATTATAAAAGTGTTGCCCAACGATAGGTACCAAAGAAACCATCGCACTCGCACACTGTCGATGTTCGCCGTCTTTTCAGTGGTCTTCTTGCTTGTAGGTTGCCAGACGAACCAGCGGATGGTCAGCCAAACAACGCCCATGCTACTGAATTCCCAATCAGACAATGTGGCTTCCCAGCAAGAAGATCCATCCATCGCGACGAGTTCTTCACACCTCGATGCTACCCGGTATTGGGATCAAGACGCCCAGGATCCTCTCCGTGAGCTTGTGATGCAAACCCCCGAACAACTTGCTGCACGTGTTCCGGTTCGCGCAAATCCTAAAATAGTGATCCTTCAGTACCACAATATCGTCTATGGACGGACCGGCGGCGAATACAACCGCGATCTCTACAATTTTGAGCATGATTTGGTGTTTTTGCGCAATCGCACCCGGATTATCGGTATCGAAGATCTTCCCGCCATCAAGTCGGGTGCGCTAAAACTGACCACGGACGTATCCATCATCACCTTCGACGACGGCGATCTCTCGATCTATGCGATCGTCTTCCCGCTCCTAAAAAAGTACGACATCAAAGCGACATTTTTCATCATTTCGGACTTCGTCGGAACGGTCGGTTACGTGAACTGGAGTCAACTGAAAGAAATGTCCGAGTATAGGAATGCCAGCGGCGAAAAGCTCTTCACGATAGGATCGCACTCGGTGGATCATAAGCAGTTCGACCAGATTCCGGCCTCGCAGGTTCCTCTCGAATTGGCCAATTCCAAATCGGCCATCGAGAGAAATATCGGAACGGCGGTGTCGTTTTTCGCCCTGCCCTTCGGCGCAGGCGTGGGCCGCAAGGATATCATCAGTGCTGCAATAAGTGCCGGGTACCTCGGCATTCGAACCTCCACAAAGGGCGTCGCCACGCCCAGTACAATGGATCTCTACAATCTCCCAGCGTTCTATATGTCCAACGAGCGCGCCGATATTCTTGCCCAGCAGATCTACTCGTTGCTCGGGCGATAAAGCGGATTCGCCTGCTCCTCTCGACTTTCCGCTCCTCTCGACTTTCCGCGTCCCGCGCTTTGCTGCATAATGCGAATATCCGCGTACGAAGAGGCGATCGATAATGGAACAGAAGTATAAGGTGTTTTCCTACCGCTGGGTGATTCTCGCGGTCACGATGCTCGTGAATGTGACGATTCAGATGCTGTGGATCGCGTATTCGCCTATCACGAGTGCGACGGCTGTATACTATGGGGTTTCGGAGATGGCGGTGGGATTTTTCGCGATGTCCTTCATGATCGCTTTCATTCCGCTGTCGATTCCCGCCTCGTGGCTTATCGACCGTTTCGGCTACGTGCCTACGGTCGGGG
>CAYXOW010000117.1:0-3629 GCA_964466815.1 uncultured Treponema sp. | reverse complement strand
GCGGGCGACCGCGGTGGGTCTCATCACGATCGCGAGCATTCTGGGAACGGCGGTCGGTCTCGTGGTGACGCCGATGCTCGCCGCCAGCATGGACATCGCCAAAGTGCAGCTTGTGTACGGCGCGGCAGCGAGCGCGGCTGCCCTCGCCTTCGTGCTGGCGGCTCGCGAAAAACCGAGGCTCCCGCCCGATGAATCCGCCTCCCGCGAGCGCGCCTTTATGATCGAGGGCCTCAAACACGCGCTCAAAACACCGTCGTTTGTGCGATTCCTCGCAATCGTATTTGTCGGAATGGGCATTTTTAATGGCGTAACCACTTGGGTCGAGGGGATCGTGCGCCCGCGAGGTATCGGCTCGGATCAGGCGGGGCTTCTCGGCGCGATTATGTTGGTCGGCGGCGTGCTCGGCGCGGTCGTCATTCCGCTCTTTTCCGACCGGGCTTCGAAGCGCAAGCCCTACATCATTGTCGGGCTCGCGGGGGCGATTCCAGGGCTCCTTGGTCTCGCGCTCGCGCCTGGGTTTACACTCATCGCGATTTCAGCCTTCGTGCTCGGATTCTTTCTCATCGCGGTGAATCCTGTGGGCATGCAATACGCCGCCGAGGCGGCGCGCCCCACGCCCGAGGGCACCTCGAACGGCCTCGTAACGCTCGCGGGGCAAATATCCGTGGTGGTAGTATACGCGATGGAAGCGCTCAACAATCTTACAGGTACCTTTACTGTGGCGCTCCTTTTGCTCGCGCTGCTGCTCGCCGCCTCGGCGCTCCTCGCGTCGCAGCTCAAGGAGAATGGGACATAAGGGGTGCACGAAATAGTCTTTCGTGCGTTCGATGCGCCACGGCACATGCGTGGGCTTCTCTGCCTGTTCTCAGGTACCGCTTATTCGCTACTCTCCACCGAATCGAACACGTCGAGCGATTCGTCATGGCCGTAAGGACAACCGCAGGAAGCACGAACCATGAATTCGGCAGGCAGGATGATCTTCCCTCCACGCGTCGCTCCGCTCTCCAGCATCGAACAGAGCTCTTTCATTGCAGTCGTGCCCATCTCCCGGAATGGCTGGCGCACAGTCGTCAGCGCCGGCGTCACATACTTCGCGAAGTATGAATCGTCGAAACCAGCCACCGCGATATCCTCGGGCACATGAAGCCCACTTTTGTGCAAACAGAGGATGGCGCCGAGCGCCATGCGGTCGTTCGCCGCGAAAATCGCGTCAGGTTTGTAGAGAGGAATCACTTCACTCACGGCGTTGAATCCGCTCTTGGTCGAGTAGTCACCCTGCAGGCGTAGGATGCCCTCGGGATCCATCCCGCTCTCTTCAAAACCTATTCTGAAACCAAAATAACGATCGTTCGAGTCGATATTGTCCTTCGGCCCGCTCAGGAAAATGACTTTCTTAAAGCCGTGTGCCGCAAAGTGCTGGGCCACCGCTCTGCCACCGCCGATATTGTCGATAGTGATGGCGGGATAGTCGCGCAGCGGATTTCCGATCAGGACGAATGGAATCTCTCTTTTCTGGAGTTTGGCGAAGAGTCTTTCGTGTTCCTTCACTCGGTCCATATTGCGAAAAATGAACCCATCGGCGCGCCCCTCCTCGAAGAGCCGCTCTGAGCCGCTCAGATAGTCCCGCGTCAAAACGAGGGCGTAGTAACCCTCCTTCGCGGCGATCTCTTCGATACCAGAGAGAAGCGAAGAATAGTACGAACGCCAGGTTTTCGGGAGCATGATGCCGACAGTCCGCGCGCCTCCGCCCGAAAGCGCCTGTGCGTGTATGTTTGGGTGATAGCCGAGTTCGCCGATGGCTCTTTTGACCCTCTCCACCGTGAGGGGCTTTACGTTCGACTCACCGTTGATGACGCGCGACACAGTGGCTCTCGACAAGCCACATGCCTGCGCGACATCCTCGATCGTCACATTCTTATTTTTCATTTCGCCTGAATCGTGTACCATGTCATTAGCCTAGGAACCGTGATGCTCCCGCCAAACGCGCGAGCTGCTTCTTCCACCGCTTCATTCGGGCTTGTGTACGCATCGCTCTGGAAATGACAGAGAAAGAGCTGGCGAACCGATGCTTCCTGGGCCGCCATCCCAGCTTCGAACGCTGAGCTGTGTCTCGTCTCGGTGGGGAGCGTCGCATTGGAATAGGTCGCCTCGTGGATCATAGCGTCGCATCCGCGCGCAGGGATCATATATTGCCCCGGTCTATAGCGGATGTCGGAAGTATAGAGCAAAGACTTCCCTTCGGCTATGAATCGGGTCATCATGGTGAATTCGCTATGGTTTCCTGGTAGCAGTTCGATGCGTTCGCTTTCGTATACCCCTGTGCATCCACTCGCCATCTCCCACTCCGACGCGAAGGAAAGATTAAAGTGCAGCCGTTCCGGATCGTAGTCGAAAAGCGCAAGAAGCTTTAGCACTCTTGGCTTGAGCGTTAGGGGCAGAATAATCTTGAGCGCCTTGCTTCGGTTCATACACTCGAGGGCAGCGATGAGCGCAGGGAAAGAGCCCAAATGGTCGGCATGCTCGTGGGTAAGCACGATCGCGTCGAACTGCATTGGATCGATGTTCAGCTCGAGCATTCGGCTCAGTGCGTTATCGCCCGTGTCGACAAGCACAACGCGCTTCGCCAGTTCGATCACGAATGAGGTGTAGCCGTTTCCCGCACTCGGTATCGCGCTCGAGGTACCGAAAAAACAGATTCTCATACAGCCGCTGCCTCGAAGTCGTTGTCATGCACAATGGGCAGTCGGTCCTCGTCAATCTTAATATCAATATCCTTTCCGAGCTCGAAGAGGGTCTTAGCCTCGTACTCCTTCGCTCGAATAAAATGCGTACCCAGTCTGAGTTGGTAGTCGAAGAGTTCGCCCGTGAAATTCGATCGGTCGACATTCGCCTTAAAGCGGTTGACTTCGGATGATCCCGAGGCTTGCCGCGCGCGCGCATCGAGCGAGATGTACTCGGGACGAATCGCCGCAAAGGCTTTTTCGCCGATGTTGAGGTCGGTTCCCACGCCCTGCAGTTCGAAGCCATCTTCGGTTTTTATTACACAGCGTCCACCACCGACCTTGACTACAGCGCCTTCGATGAAGCAGGTTGTCCCCATGAAACCCGCAACGAATTTATTGCGCGGTCGCATGTAGATTTCATCGGGTGCGCCCTGCTGCATCACTATGCCGTTTCGCATTACGACGATACGGTCGGAGATCACCATCGCTTCGGTCTGATCATGTGTAACATACATTGTTGTGATGCCAAGCCGTTGGTGGATGGCTGCGATTTCGAAACGCATCTGTTCTCTCAACAGCGCATCCAGGTTGGAGAGCGGTTCATCGAGAAGCAGGATATCCGGTTCGAGCACGATGGCGCGTGCGAGCGCGATGCGCTGCTGCTGGCCGCCCGAGAGTTGCCTGGGGTAGCGATCGGCATATTCCTCCATCTTTACGGATGCAAGAACGGCAGTCACACGCTTCTTAATCTCTTCCGTTGGGATTTTCCGCAATTCGAGCCCGAAGGCTAGATTCTTGAACACCGTCATGTGCGGCCAGAGCGCATAGTTCTGGAACACGAGCCCTATGCCCCGTTTCTCGGGCGCGATGTCGGTGATCCTCTTTCCATTTAGAAAGATGTCTCCA
>CAYXOW010000116.1:6386-7441 GCA_964466815.1 uncultured Treponema sp. | reverse complement strand
GAAATCTGTTTTCATGCTGATCGTTTTTATCTCGCTTGCGGTGTGCTGCACGCTGAACTCGCGGCACATCGTTTCGTAGAAGGGCACTGCCTGCATATTGACCTTCCATGCTTCGCCGCGAAGGTACGCTGGGAACCACTGCTCGGCGAGAATGCGCCAACTCTCCTCTTCCTGGCCCGGTACGATGGGGAAAAATCGGATGCCTGCCAACTGAGCAGCACGAAACATCGCTGAAGAGGAACCGATTGCGATCATGCTCGACCGCTCAAAACCTGACGAAAGCGCGGCTCGGAGGTATTCGCCCGGCTTTCCCCGTTCCCTGCCCGCGATTCTGAAAAAACACTCGCCGAGGCCTGCAGCTTGCCACATCCGCATGGCGGCGGATTCATCCAGATTGCTGTACACAAATAGTTCGGAGCGAGGTGCGATGTACTTTGCGCTTCGAAGAAATTCTTCAGCAGTGCTGAAGTGAGGAACCCGTCCCAACTCCTGAATGAGCCCCTCCGCCATGGAGAACCAGTCGATAATCATCATCTCGGCGGGAGGTTTTTCCTCGAGTCTAAAAAGATCATCTATCGTCGCATCGGAAAGGCTATATTTTTCAAGTGTCTTTATGATGGCGGTTCTCTGCATCGAAGGATACAGAGCGTTCAGAACTCGAAGGGCCGCAAGAAGAATGATGAGCGGGTGCTCTCCGCGAAGAGACGATTCGAGAGCGACTTTTCTCCACGTTTCTCCCGCGATCGCCGGATCGATGTTGCCGCCGAAACAGCCTATAAACGAGGGTAAATACGCGGTTTCATGCCAGTATCTGCTGATGTCGAAGACCGCGCCTTCGGATTCGATGATGACAATGATCTGTTTGTCGTGGAGGTGTAACGGTTGATCGGAACGAGTCGTTTCCTCCGGCTTGGACAGAGGTTTGAGTGTGAGGTTTGCGACGCGGCCGCGCCTGTGCGTTATTGGTTTCGCCATCTGTCCGATTTCCGATACATGAACGATTCTCACCAGTATCCTCGCTATAGGTTATCGGCACCTCACGTTAAGCTCTTGAT
>CAYXOW010000116.1:5036-6376 GCA_964466815.1 uncultured Treponema sp. | reverse complement strand
CCATGGGTGCGTAGGACGTATGAATTCTTCGTCGACTCTGGCGATTTCAACAGCTTTTATTTCATGCGCGAACTGGGTGTTCGGCGCGCCGTGCACTCTTGACGAATCGGAACGGGGAACGCATGCTCTAGGCGTGAAACAGTCGCATTTCACCTCGATCGATGAGGTATATTCATTCGTCATGGGTTTTGTCAATGTCGAAAAAGGTCAGGCAACAGAGTTCAAACTCGACCGCATGCACTGGATGGCTGAACAGCTGGGCAATCCTCATCTCGGCAGAACGACGGTCCATGTCGCCGGCTCAAAAGGAAAGGGCTCAGTGGCTACGCTCATCGCGCGCGCCATCCAAGCATCGGGTATTCGCACAGGTCTCTATACTTCCCCTCACATTCTCGCTTGGAAAGAGCGCATGACGGAGGCGGGGGATGAGATGCCCGATGAGTTCATTCTCGGTGCCGCGGAAGAAGTATTCGCACTCACCGAGGGAAAGGGGCCCGAAGACTTACCTGGCGGCGAGCTTCCGACCTATTTCGAACTGACTACGCTTATCGCCTTCTGCGCCTTCAGGCGCGCGGGTTTTCAGGCGCAGGTGATCGAGGTGGGGCTCGGCGGTAGGCTCGATTCGACAAATATCGTCGTCCCCGATGTCACCGTGATCACGCCAATCGAACTCGAGCATACGCAATTCCTCGGAAGCACAATTCCTCTCATCGCGAGCGAGAAAGCGGGCATCATAAAGCACTGCATTCCTGTGTGTGCCCTCCAGCCCAAAGCTGAGGCGCTCGAAGTTATCCAATCGCGGGCGTCCGCTTTGCGCGCGCCATGCTATGTCGTAGGAAAGGATATCTCGATCAGCGACGTTCAAGTGAACCTCGATGGCACCTCTGCGACGCTCGAAGCCGGGCACCTTGCGCCTCAAGGCGACTCGAGAACGTTGATGCGCTTCTTCGGCGGGTCCACGCTCAGGGTGAGTACCGGCCTCGTCGGCGCTCTGTACGCAGGGAATATGGCGCTCGCCGCGCTTGCGCTCGCCCTGCTTCCCCTCGACATCAGAGCAGAACATCTTGAGCGCGGTTTTGCTTCGACGCATATGCCTGCGCGCTTCGAGGTCGTTGCACGAGCACCTCTCGTTGTCCTCGATGGAGCCCATACTCCCGAATCGATACGCAGCGTATTCTCAACGTTCCTCGAGCTTGCTTCGGCGCCTCGGCATTTGCTCTTCGCGTGCGCACACGACAAGCGACACGAGGAAATGGCCCGCTTGCTTGCACCACACTTCGCAGCGATCGTGATCACACGACCAGGAGGGTTCAAGCAGAGCGAACCAGCTTCCGTATTCG
>CAYXOW010000116.1:645-5010 GCA_964466815.1 uncultured Treponema sp. | reverse complement strand
TGAATCCGGACTGTGTGCTCATTGAAAATACAGGAATGGCCATCGAGCGAGCGGTGCGCCACGCCAGCGAAGCGCGCGCAAACCTCCTCGTAACCGGTTCTTTTTATCTCTGTGCTGAATTTAAAAAGTGGAAATCAGGCTCTGAAGTGCCCCGATGAGGGCTCCAAGAATGCCTCCGAGCCACGTGATCCACAAGAGTTCCTTATTCACTACTTGGAGAACGATCCGCTCGACCTCCTGCATATCGAGGCTATCGATGCGTTCGGCGACCATGGCGCGTATGTCGATCGCCTCCACAAGGAGCGGCATCCTGGACTCGATGAGCGAGAGGAGCGCGGTCGAGAGAGTTTCGGAGAGCTGGTCGATATCCTTTTCGTCACTCCCGAAGAATTCTGCGATCGATATCCCCCTCGCAGCTTCCATAAGCACGTCGACAAAGAGCGCGCCCATCGTCGTGACAGCCTGGGATCCATGTGAAATCGTCCTCACAAAGGCGTTGAGGACAAGACCCGCCGCGTCATCTGCAGTAACCGGCAATGTTGCGAGTTCATGCAGTTTTACACCCGCGAGCCGATCGTACGCGCGCTCTGCCCTCTCACGAAGCTCATCCCGAGCTCCACTCAAAGAGTGAAGCACCCCCAACAGCGACGAGTCCACGAAGGCGCGGCCCTCCTCGCGGTCAGTCGAAGTTCCAGCGACACCACTCTTCGCGCGACGTTCTATCACCACGGTACAGATCGCCTCGGATACTTTTTCGGGAGCGATCGGGTCTCGCAAGATAGTTTCGATGGTATCGATAAGGTCTTCGATGGTGTCGGGCATGGTTTGGGCGATTTTCGCGTCGTATCCGGCGATCGACACGAAGAGACGCTGCAATGGGCCGAGGCGTCCCAGCGCTCTCTTCACAAATGCGCGCGCTTCGGTCTCGAGTCGCGATTTGAACTCATCGCCGCGCATGAATGCGCCGATATGGGGTAGCGCAATCTCGTAGGCCTTAGGGATGAACGCGTCGGCCAGAGCCCTGACGGTGACATCGGGAGGCAAATCGATAGCGACATCAAAAAAAGGCGCGGAGTGAGCGCCTTGATTGCGCACCTCTGAAGATTGTGCGCTTCGCGTGGCGAGCGTGTCCGCTGCACTGACGATAGATCTCGCGAATTGCGCTTTTGTGATGAGCTTGCCTAATTCCATGTCTCCCACTCTGTGAAGAAATTCCGAGAGAATGGACCGCATGGAGGATTGGAGCTCTGCCGAACCGGCGAGCTGCTGAAACGATTGCAGGATCTGCTTCGAGATCGATGCGGCGCGACGCCCTGATTGATACAGATCGGCGCTAGACTCCGTTTTTACCGTAGCTTCGACAGCGACGGTCTCATCGGAACTGGAAAACAACTGTTCGGCAGACTGCCCAAGAAATCCACCGAGCGCGATTCGGATCGCACCCTCGGCAGTTGCCCTGATCTCTTGGGATTGGATGCGTTTTTTGATCACCTGGGGAGTGAGGAGCTCCTGTGCGACAGTGTCGCCGAGGCTCTGGGCGAGCCGCTCACGCTCTCGGGGCAGAATTCCCGGCGTGAACGGAAGCTTGAAGCCAAGCACCTTAATAGCCTTGTACGGTCGAAAGAGCATCTTTATGGCGAGCCAGTTCGTAAAATATCCGATTATCGCACCGATGAGTGGCGGAAGAACCCAACGCTGTATCCAATTCATCTCATTTCATCCTGAGGGCGGCGCGCCTCGCTTGAGCCTCGTTCGAGAATGTATTTGAATCTGCTGCAGAGATCCACGCGTCTTGTCCGCTGGCCCGGACCTTGAACCAGAGGCTGCCTCTATCTCGCTCCGAGCTACTGTACGCACTTTCCACAATCTTTAACACGGTGCCCTTTCTCAAGATACCGAGATCCTGAGACGCGACAGATGGCGCGGACTTCATCTGCGTGTACATCGAGGAAACCGTGAGCCACTGGTTGGTTCCGCTCAGACTGCTGTCTTCAGGCAGACGAATGCGCGGTTTGCAGCTCCACACACTGATCGCAATGAGCCCCGTAAGGAGAATAATTGACAATTTCACTAAAGACTTCTTCATTCGGATAGACCTGCCCGGTGACCTATGCCTAAAAAACAAGTATATTCAACAATAACTATGCGTAGCGATATTGGCAAGATCAGGGCGGCGACACTCATCGGCATTATCGCGCTCTTCGGTATATATGCCGCGCGTGGTGCAGGAGCGCAGCCTCTGGTCGGTCTCTACGCGGGTTTCAGCAATGCGTGGACAAAGACTCCTGCATCCGGTATGGGATACCACAGGGGCTGGAATGTTGTCGCGAATGCAGGATGGAACTTTGATATTCCACTTGAGGCGGCAGGAACTGCGCCACGGACAATGTTCGCGTTTTCACTCGCTCCGAGTCTCCGAACGCAGTATCTCAACATCGGACCCTCAAACTGGCTCAGCGACGGCTCACGCTACAGGGCGTGGAATGCGCTCGGTTTTGGGCCTGAGGTGAGCGCCGCATTGTTGATTTCCGAATCGAGCGCGCATGTTTCGCACCTAGTGAGTCTCGATGCGGCCTTTCTCGCCAATTTCTGCAACTACACCAATACCACGCTCTACACCGCCTACACTTCCTGGCTCATAGGCCTGAGTTACACAGCGCGGCTCGGCGGTTTATGGTCTTTAGTGGCGAGTGTTCCAGTGGAATTTGCGGGGCGCGCGGATGGCCAGAGCATTATCGTGGGAATCAGCGTGGGAGGGAGATATGCCCTTAAAAAATGAGCTATGGGGCCGCCGGCGCAGAGCATTCGACGCAAACGGGATGCACGACTCGCGGGCAGCCTGGAACGCACGCGTCGCCCCTTTCAATACGACTTTGCTCGCACTGATTGCTATCCTCGCCGCTCTTGCGGTAATGCTCGAGGGCTGCAGCTTCTTTCCCTCAAACGCGGCGACCTTGGGCACAAAGAAGTACGCAGTGGTGGTAGGAATAAATGATTATCCGAATTTACCTTCGAACAATCAATTGAATTACTGCATCGCTGACGCGACCTCCGTGTACTCGATGCTTAAGGCCGCAGGATGGAATGCGCATCTCTATACAGATGCTACCAAGAGCACGATTCAGGCGGCGCTGGCCTCTGTCCCTGCAGGACAAGATTCATTCATTTTTTACTATTCTGGACATGGCGTTTCTGGAACAAGCGAATCCGCGTATATTGTCCCGAGCGATTTCGATGGAATGACCAACGGCAGTATGATCTCGACGAATGAATTATCGGGGTGGCTTGCCTCAGTCTCCTCGACGAATAAATCGGTAATTTTGGATTCATGTTACTCGGGAGCCTTCATCGGATCGAGCGACACGATCGATAGCACCTACGACTATACGGTCGATACCCCTTGGTCGAGCACCACATATCTTCAGAAATCCTCGGCAGCGACCATGTTCTTTCGCTTCGGCGACTTACTTGCCCAAAACATGGCCGCCGCGTCGAAAAATCCCTCGGTCGCTCCCTTGGTTATTTCGGCCGCCGGGTGGAAGGCGACGTCGCAGGAAGAAGGTTCGCCTTATAACCACGGCATTTTCACCTACTATTTCCTTGAGGCGGCACAGATGAATTCAAGCACCGGATTCATGAAGGGCGATGCCGACAAAGACGGCGTCCTCTCCCTCCTCGAGGCGTATCACTATGCCGAAGTCAAGCTTGAGGCGAAAGCGAATGTGTTTGGCTTTGTACCGCACATCTCGGGGGGTCTGCGCGATTTCGCGCTCATCGACGCAAGAAATTAGTGAGCGGCCAGCGCCCGGCGACGACTGAAGGTGCTACACCGATCAATCTACAAAATCAGTGCCCTCTTTCGAAAATTCCGGGAAAAAGTAGACGAGCGCCCCTGAACTGCGCACGCGAACCTGGGCAATCCCCTTCTTCGCGAGACTGTCGAGCTGGCGCTGTGCCTCATCGATGGAGATATTCGCCCCGATCGCGCCTTCACCTGCAGAAACCATGCCATTGTTCGATTTCGCGAGACGCAGGATGACGCGTTCCGGTGTCTCTTCTTTTCTGAATCTCGGCACGAATCCCGCGCTCGCACCCTCGCTGAAACCGTCAAAACCGAGCGCTTCCCTCGCTGCGTATCCAATATTCGCCTCTCTCACCTGATTCGGAAGAGTGAAGAGGTCGTAGATGCACCCGAGTCCACCGAGTCCACCGGTAACGAGCCACAGAAGCCCGGTGCCGGTCTTGCCGAGGTAGAAGCGATGAAAACCCAGCGCGCCAAAACCAGAGACGAACCAGAGGAGATAGGCGATCGAAAGATTGTATCTCACGAATTGCTCCGCAATTTTCATTGTGGAGCAGGCCAAA
>CAYXOW010000116.1:0-614 GCA_964466815.1 uncultured Treponema sp. | reverse complement strand
ATAACGTCTACTCGCAGTATTTGACCATACGAGCCCTGCCGTGCTACAACGAAGTATACGCATTTTATGCGATGACGAAAAGTCATGTGAGACCAAATTTACGGGAGATTCCCATGACCCTTCTTCCTACGATTAAGCAACTTCTAGCCCTTGCACCGGAGCAGCAGAGCGTCACCGTGCGCGGCTGGGTGCGCACGAAACGCGAAACAAAACAGTCAACCTTTATCGAAGTCAACGATGGTTCCTGTTTTTCCAATATTCAGTGTGTCATCGACGCAAGCCTCCTCGAAAATAAGCAGATCAAGACCTCGCTCAACGCTATCTCGACAGGCGCGAGTGTTGAAATAGTGGGCGCGCTCGTCCACTCTCCCGCAAAGGGGCAAAGCGCAGAAGTCCGCGTCGAGCGCGTCGAAGTTTTAGGTGAGGCACCCGCCGATCGTTATCCCCTTCAAAAGAAAGCGCACAGCCTCGAGTTCCTGCGCGAACTCGCTCACCTCAGAGTGCGCACCAACACTTTCGGCGCTGTGGCGCGTGTGCGCAACCGTATGGCCTTTGCGATCCACCAATTTTTCCAGGAGCGCGGCTTCTGTTACGTGCACACGCCCATCATCACC
>CAYXOW010000115.1:4893-7538 GCA_964466815.1 uncultured Treponema sp. | reverse complement strand
TGGATCATGTCGCCGCAGATCACTTCGCGCCCGATGCTGCGCCCGTCGCGGTAAACGCGCAAGCTCTTCCAGAAAATCTCATGGGGCTCGATGTGGGTCCAAAAACCCTCGAGCTTTACGCTTCCGCGCTTTCGAACGCGAAGAGCGTGCTTTGGAATGGTCCTCTCGGCGTATTTGAGTTCGATGCCTTTGCGAAAGGTACGGAACAGGTAGCTAAGCTTGTCGCAGACGCTACGGGCAGAGGAGCTCTCACGGTAGTCGGTGGTGGAGATTCAGTCGCTGCGGTCAACAAATTCGGTCTTGCATCGAAAATGAGCCATGTGTCGACTGGCGGTGGAGCTTCACTCGAATACCTCGAAGGCAAAGAACTCCCAGGTATCGCGTGTCTTGAACAGAAATAGGCCTCCCTTTCGTGTGCGATGTAAACGGCCGCCCGAAAGGGCGGCCATTTTTTTGGGCTAACATGTCTTCGCTTAGCTAGATATGTTAAGTATATTTTAAAATAGTTTACTGAAGGAGTAATGAATTGCGTATCTTTGATAATATAGCTCAGCTCATCGGCAATACTCCGATGATATACATCCCGAAGCTGGCTCAAGGTTTGCCCGCGAAAATCGCGCTCAAACTGGAGTTTCAAAATCCTGGGCACTCGATAAAGGACAGGCCTGCGCTCGCAATGCTTGAAGCCGCAGAGAGGAGTGGCGCTCTCAAGCCAGGCATGTCGATTCTGGAACCGACGAGCGGCAATACCGGCATTTCGCTTGCGATGCTCGCAGCGTTGCGAGGGTACACCTGCACGATCGTTATGCCCGACTCGATGTCGCTTGAGCGACGGGCCATATTGAGAGCCTATGGCGCCGAGCTCGTGTTGACTCCTAAGGAGCTCGGCATGGCTGGATCGATCGAAGAGGCCAGGCGAATGATGGCGAAAGCGCCGGATCGATACTTTATGCCCATGCAGTTTGAGAATCCCGAAAACGCGCAGTCCCACCGACAGAGCACTGCGCGAGAAATTTACAACGACACCGACGGTGCCGTCGATATTTTCGTCGCTGGAGTAGGAACCGGCGGAACGCTCACTGGAATCGGAGAAGCCCTCAAAGCGCAAAAATCTTCCATACAAGTTGTGGCCGTAGAGCCGGCGGGCTCTGCGGTGCTCTCGGGCGAGATGCCAGGTCCGCACGGACTCATGGGTATAGGTGCGGGTTTTATTCCTTCAATTCTGAACACTTCGATCTACGATGAGGTTGTTCGCGTAAAGGATGAAGAGGCGTATCGCGCCGCGCGTCGCGCTGCGAAAGAAGAAGGTTTACTTGTGGGAATTTCTACTGGCGCGGTGATTCACGCGGCGCTTCTCCTTGCCGCGCGAGAAGAAAATCGAGGGAAATTGATAGTCGGAATCGCTGCCTCGAGCGGTGAACGGTATCTTTCCACGCCACTTTTTATGGAATTTATGCGGTGAACCGCGAATGGAGGTATCCCTTTGAAGAAAGGAACAACAAAGCGCAATAATGATAATGCGATGGATGTTCGTGCGGTACTCCGACGAGATCCTGCTGCGAGAACTTATATCGAGGTAATATTGGCGTATCCTGGATTGCATGCTCTTTGGATGTACAGGATCGCACATCGTCTTTGGAAGCGAGGTTCACGGCTCACTGCAAGGCTCATTTCCAACCTGGCCCGCGGTTTGACGGGGATTGAGATCCACCCCGCCGCCACCATCGGCCATCGCCTCTTTATCGATCACGGCATGGGAATCGTAATTGGGGAAACGGCGGTGATAGGCGACGACGTGACGCTCTATCATGGCGTAACCCTGGGTGGCACATCGCTCGAAAAGAAAAAGCGCCACCCTACGATCGGCAACAGAGTCACTATCGGCGCTGGTGCTAAGATTTTAGGCGATATTCTGATCGGAGACGATTCACGCATAGGTGCCAATGCTGTGGTGGTGCGCGATGTGCCGGCGAATTCCGTGGTCGTGGGAATTCCTGGGCAGGTCGTACGAAGGACAATTCCCCACACCGCTCAAGACGCGCCCGATCTTCACCATGAGCGCATGCCAGATGTTTTAGGGCAGCGCGTGCGCGAATTGAGTGCTCGTGTCGCTGAACTTGAGGCGATTATCGCGCGCATCAAGGCGAATTACGAAGATAAAAAACTTGCCGACAACAGCTGTGAATAAGGCAAATTCACGAGCTTGGGAGCTTTACTATACAAATTGAGAGGAGTAGTATGCACTCCGGTTGGGGGAGGATTACAAAGCGGCTGGGGCCGCACTCTCATACTTAGGAGCAGGACTATGAAAAAGTATTTCATCGCCGGAAACTGGAAGATGTACAAAACCGTGCCGGAGGCGGTCGCTCTCGCTACCGATCTCGTCACAAAACTTGCAAATTGTGGCGAAAAGATTATGATCGCCCCTCCCTTTACGGCGTTACAGGCTGTTTCCAAAGTGCTTGAAGGCACAAACATCATTTTGGGTGCCCAGAACATGGGCCCAGAGGAAAGTGGTGCGCATACGGGCGAGGTATCGGTGCTCATGCTGAAGGACCTTGGCGTCGGAGTTGTCATTCTCGGTCACTCCGAGCGTAGACACAGTTACCTCGAGAGCGACGCGCTCATCAGCATCGGCGGCGACG
>CAYXOW010000115.1:0-4873 GCA_964466815.1 uncultured Treponema sp. | reverse complement strand
ACACTCGAAGAGCGAGAAGGTGGGCGCCTTGAAGCCGTACTCCGACAGCAGCTTGCGGAGGGGTTGCGGGGAGTTGAGGCTTCCGACCTCGGGCGCGTCACCATCGCCTATGAGCCGGTGTGGGCGATCGGAACAGGAAAAACCGCGACACCTGAGGATGCCGATGCGGTGCATGCGTTCTGCCGGGGCGTCCTTGCGGAGCTATACGGGAAAGATGCGGCAAAGAATATGGTGATCCAGTACGGCGGGTCGGTGAAACCAGACAACGCAGCAGCTCTCATGGGCAAGTCGAATATCGACGGCGCGCTTGTCGGAGGCGCGAGTCTCAAAGCTGAAAGTTTCGTTCCTATCGCGAAATTTCGTGAACTTTAAAGGTATTGCGCGATAGGCTAGTTTGAGCTACTATAGCTGACCGAATGGCGCCCAGGTGCGTCGATGAACTTCCAACTGGGGTGAAAGCATGGGATTTTTTGGGATATTGCTTCTTGTAGTATTTATCATTGTGTGCCTCTTGCTGATTTTCCTCGTCATTGTGCAGGATGAAGACGCGGATTCGATCGGCGGTATTTTTGCGAGCGGATCGCAGAGCGCATTTGGGTCAAGATCATCCAATGTGGTGATCAGGATAACCTACGTATTAGGCGCACTTTTCTTTGCAACCGCGTTCGCGTTGGCGGTGGTGAATAAGAGTTCTACCGGAAATGTACAACAGGCGGTTCAACAGACCCAAACTCAGTCTACAAGCTCCGAATGGTGGAACAGCCAGAATCAGTCAAGCCCCACGGGGCAAGCGACGCAGAATCAGACCACGCCACAGCCTTCGGCGCCTCCTCAAACTGCCGCTCCTCAGAATCAGACTACGACTACACCACAGCCGGCCGCTCCTGCATCTCATTGATGAGCGGAAGCTGAACTTCGCTTGATTTAGGGGCGATTTAGGCACGGGAGCGGAGCAGTTTGTTCCGTTTCCGTGCTTTTCTTCTGTAGCGGATATCGAGGTTTTAAAGCGTTATTCGCATGTAACGGGCGCCATCTAGAGGATGTTTATTATTTATTATGCGGATTGGAGTAATAACCTTAGGATCAAAGACCCTCGCGCCGATAGTCGCCGTTGCGATGGATGCGCTCAAAGAGCTTGGGCACGATGCCGAGGATGTCTCCGATTTGCCATATAGCCTCAGCAACTATGATTTTTTAATCTTTTTTGCACAGACAAAAGGTCTCTTTGGGGCTATCCCTTTTTCTATAACGCAAGGCTTGGCGAAATGTGTAGGACTTCAGGGTAAGCGATGCCTCGCGATGATGCGCAGAGGAGGCTTGAGACCTGAGAGTGCACTTCAGAAATGTATGAATGCGCTCGAACATGAGGGATTAGTGGTCGTCGAAGGCGAGGTTTTTACCGGAAATGATTCAGTCGCGACTATTGTAAGGAATGCTCCATTGAGGCGCGCGTGAAGAATGAAGAATTACTATGAAATCTTAGGGGTAAATCCCGACTCGAGCCCTCAGGATATCAAGAGCGCTTTTAGGCGTCAGGCAAAGCGGCTCCACCCGGACATGCACTTTTCTGCCGAAAACTCTAAATCAAGGGAAACCTCCGCAACTCTCAGAGAATCGGCCATGCGACTCATTCTTGAGGCGTATAAAATTCTTTCCGATGCCGAAAAGCGTCGCACCTATGATAGAGAGCTTCGAAAGCGCGAACGTGAAAATAAAGGTTTCGACTACAGAACCTTCTTGCGTCAGCGCATAAACGATCCCGAGAGCATGGCAAAGCTCATTGTCTATGATCTGCTTCACGACCTCGAAGACGAGGCGATAACGATTTACGAACGCAGCAAGACGTTCGGCGATTTTCGGCTGGAACGCTGGCTGGAGCGCGGTGAAGCCATGGATTCAGAATATTGTATAGCCGAAGAGTATGAAAAACGCGGGAAATATATAAAAGCTTATCTTATATATAAAAAAATCATCGAAATGGAGCTCGAGAAGCCATGGTTTCGTTACTATTTCGATGTGATTGCGCTAAAGTTCAGGTTTCTCATTCTCCAGAAATTACCGGGGAAAATTGATGAGGAAGACTATGTCGATCGACTCGATGAAGCGATAGAAATGCGAATCGCGCCGCGAGAGACCGCGCAGTACCTCAGAAAAAAAGTGGAAATCTTACTGCACCGAGGCGATTTCGAGGCTGCTGCAGAAGCAATCAAGCAGATTTCAGAAATTTATCCGAGACTTGCAGGTTTTGCGGCGCTGCGAGCAAAGGTGCAGCGTGCTCAGGGAATGCCCATGATGCGTGACAGCGTCTCAGAGTGCAATTGACGGCCTTTGCCGGACGCACTCAATAATTTTGATGGAAAGCGAGCAAATGCGTATGAAAAAGATGATGGTGTGGCTCCTGGTCTTCTTATTTGCATCTATGCCGATTTTTGCGCAGACGAGCATCGACAAGCCCGCAGCGACGCTGAAATTGACAAAACAGGAAGTGATTTCTGTTCGTCAGCTCAAGTCGGATATCGATAGGCTCGAAAATGCGACGGGAATAAAATTCACTGCCGAACAGCGTATGGATGTACTCGACTCTAGAATCAACAGCATGCTCTTTTTGCAGTTTTGCGAGAGTGAGAAGATCACTGTATCAGAAGCCCAGGTAAATGCTGCGCTTGCTCAACTCAAAAGTCAGCTTGGTCCGAACGCGACCGACGCGGATCTAGAAAAATCCCTGCGTGCGACGGGCGTTTTTGTCGATCCCGCGGTCTATGTGCGTCAGCGATTACTCTTTGAGAACTATGTGCAGACGAAAAAACAAGCGGAGATGAAGACGGCGCTCACTCCGCCGACCGCCGACGATATTCTGAAGGCCTACGATCTCGCCAAGGCATCGCTTGTTCGACCAGATACCATTCGTATAAGCGTGATCTATGTGGACACGAAGGGTAAAAGCGACGCTGATATTGCGAAAGCCAAGGATGTTATGGCGGGCATTTCCAGCGCCCTCAAGACAAGTCCGTCGAAGTTTGACGAGTATGTGCTCCGTGCGGGAGATGCCGCAGGCTACAAGGCAATTCCTTCTCTCTATCTCGAAAAAACTGCGCAGAGCAAATCGATCTTCGGTGATGATTTCTTTAACGCAGCTTTCCAGGCCAAGGTCGGCGACATCACTCCTGTTATCCAAACCCCTACCGGTTTAAGGATTGTGCGTGTCAATGAGTTTATGCCACAGAAGCAGCTCTCGCTCTCCGACACTGTGCCCGGCAACCAGAATCTTACCGTACAGGAATTCTTGGCAATGCAGCTCGCATCCGAAAAAGAGCAAAACTTCCTCAACAAGGCAGAATCCGACCTCATCGCCAATTTACGGAAACAAGCGACCATTAAGATTTATACCGAAAACTTGAATTGGTGAGGCGCGATTGTGGCATCACGAAGAAAAGCGAGAATTCTTGCAGTTCAGGCACTCTACGCATGGGAAATGTCGAGGCAGCCTTTGTCGGAGCTTCTTTCTTTTGAATGGCTCGATGAGAAGATTGACGCATATGAGCCGGAAATTCTCGCTTTTTCCAAACTCCTTATCGTCGGTACCATTGAACGGATCGAAGAGATCGATGCTCTCATCCAGCGGCACCTCGAACACTGGACTTTCGAGCGCCTGCGAAAAGTCGATCTGGCGATTCTGCGGGTGGGTGCATATAGCCTCCTTTACCAGAGCGATATTCCCGCGCAGATCAACATTGACGAGGCAATCGAGATCGCCAAGGAATATGGGAGCGAGGATTCGTATCGCTTTGTGAATGGTGTGCTCGATGGAATACGAAAAGATGCGTTAGGAGAGAAGGGGAGCGATGATACGATTAAAAAATGAGCGACAGATTGAAGGCATTCGGGCGTCATGTGCCATGCTTTCGGATATGTATAAAGCTCTTAAGCCTCTTGTTCAACCAGGTGTGACGCCTAAAGAGCTCGATGCATTCGCCGAAGCATTTATTCGAGCGCGGGGTGGCGTGCCGGCCTTTCTTGGCTATGAAGGGTATCCAGCCACACTCTGCGTCTCGGCCAACGAGGTTGTGATTCACGGTATTCCTCACGACAGACCACTCCGAGAGGGCGACATAGTCGGGATCGACAGCGGTATCGAGCTCGACGGCTACTTCTCCGACGCAGCGATCACCTTGCCGGTCGGTACTATAAGCCCCGAAGCTCAGCGCCTTCTCGACGTTACGCGAGAGTGCCTCGACCTTGCGATCGCTCAGGTTGTGCCGCACGCGCGCATCTCCGATATTTCGCGCGCAGTGTTCTCGCATGCGACGAAAAATGGCTTCAAGGTGGTGCGCCAATACTGTGGCCACGGCGTAGGCCTCGATATCCATGAAGATCCCCAAATACCCAATTATGTCTCGGCAGGGCCAAATCCTCGACTTATGCCGGGCATGGTGCTCGCCATTGAGCCGATGATCAATGTCGGCACGAGCGACGTGCGTGTGCTCGACGACGATTGGACAGTCGTCACCATGGACGGTTCGCTCTCAGCGCACTTTGAGCACACTGTGCTTGTCACGAACGACGGCTGCGAAGTGCTTACTAAATGGTAAATTGCGACCTATTTCGAAAAATATTCCAGAAACTCATGTAACATTTCTCCAATGTTCGTTTTTTATTATATTGAATTTACTTTATGCAAATTCTATAGAGCATCGGAGGATACACTATGTCTATAATCAAGAAACTACATTCGCGCAATTTTTTCATCGCGAACTTGGTGGTTCTTGGCATCGTGATCGGTTTTGCGCTCGCGTTCACCTTTAGAGCGGGCCCCTCGGGGAGTGGTGCCTCGCTCCCTGTAGTCAAAGCTGAATCGCCTTCGCTCATCGCCAGC
>CAYXOW010000114.1:0-7627 GCA_964466815.1 uncultured Treponema sp. | reverse complement strand
CCGTTTCCCTGACGGCACCGTGGGCCTCAATGAAGTGAGTCTCTCGATCGAAGAGGGAGAATTCGTCATTATCGCAGGTCGAAACGGCGCGGGAAAATCGCTGCTCATGCGACACTTCGTGGGGCTCTCCGTGCCCAGTTCCGGCGAGGTGCTCTATCGCGGCGCACCAGTGGCCGATCGAATACCCCTTCTCCGAAGAGAAGTCGGCTACGTCTTTCAAGACACCGAGGCGCAGATTTTTGGTCAGACCGTTCGAGAGGACCTCGCGTTCGGGCCCGCCAATCTCGGCATCGAGGGCGAAGCGCTTGAGCGCGCAATCGACGCCGCGCTCCGCGATGCGCGCATGGACGGTATGGGGGATCGACGGCCACCGACACTTTCCGGTGGAGAGAAGCGCCGCCTCGCCATTGCAGGCGTGCTCGCCATGCGACCGCGATGCGTCATCCTCGACGAGCCCTTTGCGAATCTCGATTTTCCTTCGGTTCAGGACATTCTTGGCGTACTCGCGACGCTGCGCGGCGAGGGCGTCACCCTCATTGTGCTCACGCACGAGATCGAAAAAGTGATCGCGCTGGCGTCGCGCCTCATCATTCTCGATGCCGGACGCATCGCGCTCGACGCCCCTCCACGCGAGGCGCCGAAATCGATATTTGCGGCGAGCGGGCTCGTGTGTCCGTACCGCGAGTGCTATCCATGGCAGATCGACTGACGAATCCTTTCGCGTTCGAGCCAGGCAGGAGCGCTCTCGCGCGATTTCATCCGCTCGCGAAGCTCGGATTTCTCCTCGCCGTCACTTCGGCGGCGATGCGCGCGCGCCCTGTGTTCGCGGTGGTGATTTTTACACTGGGCGTCCTCCTCTCCATTCGTATTCCGAGAGCGAGCAGCGGTGCGCTACGGGCGATTGCGATTCTTGTGCTCTTTGCGGCGCTTGTCCGAGGTATCTTCCCTGGGGATGGCAGGCTCTTCGATGTCGGCAGCCTGCCTGAATCCGCCCTCTATGCGGTGCGCCTCTTCAGTGTCTATCTCTTCTCAAGGATTTTTTACGCGACGACGAGAGTGAGCGAGATCGGCGACTGGTTGACCATGGCGGTTCGCGCGGCGCGAACAATATGGCGCCGTTTCACTGCTGTTCTTCGACCGCGCCGCGCTCTTCCGCGGCGTGAGGGTGGCGGCGTGCCCCACTCCACACCCGATATCCGCCCAGTGCCCTTAGCCGCCACCTCCCATGCAGAGCCCAGCATTCTCTCGGATCCCGGCATGCTCTTCTCTATTGTACTGCTTTTTCTGCCGAGGATATTCGATGCCTACGCCCGAATTCGAGAGGCGGGAGAGATGCGGGGAATTTCTCTTTCACGAAAAAACGCGCGTCGCTCCCTGGCAATGCTCGAGCAGCTCATCATCGAGAGCATGATGCTCGCGTTCAGAACCTCGCTGGCGATGCGCGTTCGAGGATATTCTCCGGAGAGAAGCCTACAGCTCTCCGTATTCAAGGGATTGGATTGGGCACTGCTCGCCGCCTCGGTGGGACTCTTCGCGCTGAGGTGATCTTAGAGGCTCGCGCGGCTACTTCGAAATCCTCCGCGGGTCAGACCATGGTTCCGGCAAGCTTTTCTCAACTCCCAACACCGAAGCATCAAACTCAATCGTCCACAATTCCACAGGTATGGTCTTCCCTTGCACCAGCACAGGTCCCAATTTTTTGAGCACGATGCTTTCGTTGCCGGCGAACCGAAGGTGGTGCGTGGCCGCAATGTCCGTCACGACAGCCGTGCTTCGTGTCGAAGCAGAAATCGCCGACGCCACTGTTTCGCGCATTGTGAGCACACGGGTACCTATCGACTTGTTGGCCGCTTCGAGCCTGCTCGCGATATTCACCGAATCGCCCACTGCTGTGTAGGCGAAACGCAAATTCGAGCCGAGATTACCGACCACCGCAAGCCCCGTAGCCACCCCGATCCGCGTCGCAGGCACTACGCCATACCGCACCACAAAGCCAGGACCAGCTTCCGCCAATCGCTTCTGAATGTGCACTGCAGCCGTGAGCGCACGCACCGCGTGATCCTCGATTTCGAGCGGCGCGTTCCAGAAAGCGACAACGGCATCGCCCACATACTTATCGAGTGTGCCTCCCACTTCGAGAATTTCGGCGCTTATGATGCCGAGGTACTCGTTCATGAAGCGCGCGAGCTGCTCCGGCTCCAAGCGCTCCGAGATCGAGGTGAATCCTTCGAGGTCCGAAAACAGCACCGAAATTACGCGCGACTCGCCGCCGAGCTTGAGCTTGTCCGGCACTTCCACCAGCGTCGCGATCACTTCCGGCGATAGGTACTGCGCAAAGGCCCTACGGAGGTAGGCGCGCTGGCGCCCCTCGGCGCGATACCCAAGTCCGATCGCCGCAATAAACGAGGCAAGGCTGGCGATCGTTGCCGAAATTGGATTCAAAAATATCGATGCTCGAAACAGAAAGAATGAGGCTGCGGCTGGCGTGAGAAATGCAGTCGCGACGCCGATCGCCGCCATGCCCCTCCTCCGCGCGAGAGGAAAGGCACTGATCGAGGCTGCGGCCGCAAGCGCGATGAGGATCTCGATCCACTCAGGTGCGCGGTTCATAAAATCGCCGGCGAGTGCGTCCGCGATGAAGGTCGCGTGCACTTCCATTCCCGGAAGCGCAGGGTCAATCGGCGTTGCCTGTCGATCCATGAGTCCCGGCGCGGTGATTCCTACCACGACAAATGCGCTGTTGAGATCGATGGGCACGGCCGCGCCTTTGCTGGTGCCTGTGCCTGCGCCTGTGCCCATGCCCGATTCGTGGCCCGATGCCGCGCCCATTTTCGAGCCGCTGAGCATGGCTGCCTCAAGAATCTGCGCGGCGCTGTAGCGCACAAAGGTGGTGCGCGGCCAGAATCGCAGCAATTTCGGATGAAGCGCTAAGGCCAGGCACAGAAAAACGGGACGCGCCGCCGATGGGTGCGCTAGGTACAGTACCGTCGACTGCGCCGGCTGCGTGCGCGCTCCCTGAGCTCATGACGCCGTCGCGAGCCCAGCCTTTCGCGGCCACCTCGAGCGCCGCGAGTCCCAGCGCCGGCACCTTCTCTCCCCCCCGTTCGATCCATACTCGATATTTTCTGCAAATTCCATCGTGATCGACATCGGCGGCGACATGCCCGAGCGCGAGATTCGCCGCTCCAAACACCGGCACCTTGCCCACTAGGGTGGCGAGCGCCACATTCCCCGCCGCCGACATCGCATTCGCGCAGCGTGCGTCGTCCTCAGGCCCATAGGTCGAGGCTTCGGTGAACAGGATATCCCACGCCTGGGCGCGCGCGCCGCGAAGATAGCCTGCCATCACACCGTAGAGTTCTCGGGGCCACGGCCACCCGAGCCCCAGCTCCTTTTGAACCCAGTCCAGGCTCGATTGATCGATCGCCACGAGGACGATCGGGGCGTCGGCATCCCGCGACGCCCCGGCGGCGCTCCCATCTCCCGATGTGTTCGGGTTCGCCCCACGCTCTGCGAGCTGCCAGCGCATCTGCGCATCGTAGAGGGCGAAACCCGCCTTCTCGGCGAGCCCGCTCCAGAGCGCGACAAGCAGCGCGACGGCGCCCACCATGAGCGCAAGCGTAAATCGTGTACCTCGGTGAATCGCAGTGCTGAAGTGGAATGTGCGGTCGCGCGGCGCCATAGTACCCCCGAAAGCGAAACGGCGTGACAGAGCAACCGTGACAGAATGACTTAGAAGAGCGCGCTCATGCTCGCAAAACGCTCGCGTCGAACCAGAGCGAGCGGCGCCACGCCTGAGGTATTATTCGTCATTTCGACGCCGGGCTCAAGCACGCTGCGCTCTGAAGCGGGATAGCCGGGATCGAAAGATTCGCCCTCCAGCCTGAAAAGCGCCGAATACCGCCTCGTAAACAATAACCAGGCTCGGTGCATCTCAGCCTGCTCGTACTGCGATTCCAGCGCGCGGAGGCGCGAAATGCGATCGTCGGGGAGTGGGTGTAGGCTCGAATACTGTTTCACATTCTCATCCGGAGAACTTCCCAAGACACGAATAAATTCCTCGAGCGCCGAAGGATTGTAGCCCGCCTCGTAGAGCATTCGAATGGCCTCGGCATCAGCCTCGAACTCCATCGTCTGAGAGTAGCCCTGCACGGAGATCAGCGACACAAAGTCGTGAACCGCAGCGGAGAAGAGGGCAGCCGTTTCTTTGTTGTCGGCATTCGCCTGCTGTGTGGAGAGCACAGCGTAGTACATCGCCAGATCGCCCATTCGGTAGCTCGCCAGCGAAACGAGCCCGTGCCCAAGCGCCGAGTGCGAAACTTCGTGTGCAAGCAGCGCGGCGAGCATGTCTTCGGAGGTGGCGAGCTGCAAGAGCCCTCTCGAGATGAGCACAAGCCCCCCCGGCGCTGAAAAGGCGAGCGCCTCCTCGCTGTCCAGAATAGCGATGTGGTAGCCGTGCGGAAGCAGGGGGCGAGCCGAAAGGAAGGCCAAGCCCTGCCCTATTCTGTTGACATACGCAGTGAGGGCGGGCTGATTGTACAACGGATACTGCGAGAGCACCGCTGCCGAAACCACTCTGCCTATGGCGTACTCTTCCTCGTAAGTGAAAGGTCTCGATTCTGTTTGGAAAGTCTTTGCGGCCTCACGGATGAGGCGCGCTTGCTCGGGCGTGATCATCCCCTGAAGCAGCGCTTGGTTTAAGAAGAGTTGGAGCGCTTCGGGAGAAATGGTGCAGGAAATGAAGAAAGAACTCGCAAGCGTCAGCAGAATGAGGATGATGAGCGGGCGGAAGCGTGGCGAAACGCGGTGCACGTCACAGCGCCCCTGGCGGAGAATCTGCCCCCTGGATGAACGCCATACAGGCTCCGAACGTGTAGGTGAGTTTTTCTATCTCATCGACGGCTTCAAAATTGAAGCTATTTCCATTTTTCAGCGATTCTTCGAGGCTCGAGGCGAAGCCCTTACCCGCGAGCACGATTTCGCTCTGCTGGAGCTCAGGAGGAGCCGCGGTCGCATCGGCGCTGAGAGTAATCTTTACCGGCGAGAGCGCGCTCATAGGGACATAGCCGGGCTTCGACGTACCCTGCGCGTAGCCAAAAGCCCAGTCACCCTCAATGCGCACCAGCGCGAAGGGTGTCTTGTACGCGGCAAAGGCGATGACGGGCGACACAAAGGACGGAGAAGCCCTCAGCGCCGTCTTCTCGACCCTGATGAGCATGGTCGAGTCGGAGGCGGTACCCTCGGCGAAGACGAGTGCGCCGACGGTTAAAAAGAGTGCAACAATTAAACTCGCACGATATTTCATGGCGGACCTTCTCCAAATAAGTATGCCGCATCCTGCCGATTTTTTCAGCCATAGCCGCGACCTGCGCCTCATATTTCTCCTACGAGGGCCTCGATGCGCGCCTTCCACTCGAGCAGCGCCCGTGACATCGGCAACCGAGGGTCGTTGGGGCTCATTCCGCGCATCTCTTCTTCGAGCCGAGCGTAATCGGCCAGCGCGGTAGCGCCCTTCTCGAGCGGCAGCTGCACCCACCCAAACGCGTGCTTCCTCCAAGATAAATGCTGTTCGACTGTTAAGGTTTCAGGAAAATTACGCGCAAGGAGCCGTCCGATCAGCGTGGGAATGCGCGTATCCTGATACTGGATGCGGAGAAATTCGTTCTTTGCTGCGTGGGGTCCGCGTTCCGCGAGCACTTCGTGGAAGCGTTCGAGTTCGCGCTTATCCTCCGGCGAATAAAATCTTCCGGAATAGAGGGCATAATCTGGATCAAGATCCTCGCTGGACGTGCGCTCGTAGCGGTAGGCCAAGATCAAGCGCGCCGCGAGTCCGGGCGTAGCCTCGATCGCGCGGAGGTTCGCCTCGCAGACCTCGAGATCGATTCTTAATCTCTTCGCCGCCTTCTGAGTAAGAACGCTGACCGGCGCGAGATAAGGGCAGGAGTTGAGGCGGATCATCGTCACGGGAGGACGGGCTGGTTTTTCCTCCGCGCGTTCAGTAACGCGCTCCGTAAAAAGCAGATCGCGAAGCTCATCCTCAGACATGGCTGCGAATGGCTCCGGGTTCACGCGCAGGTCGTAGCCCACAAGGGCGTGGCGGTCGGCCTCGAGAAGCCCGAGCGGCGCGATCAGCGTGGTGCAGCCTTCGGGCCGCGTATAGAGCTGCGAAGTGTGCACCAGCATGCGGTGTGGCCGCGCGAGATTCACGAGCGGCGTAAGGCGCTCGCGTCTGCGGTGCTGATAGTACCAATCGTAGAGCTTCGGATACTGGTCGAGCACCTTGCGCACGAGTCCTATGGTCGCCCGCACATCGAAGAGCGCATCGTGGGCGTTCTCGTGCGCGATACCGTTGGCCTTCGCTAAATCTTCTAGTTTAAATACAGGATTGCCGTCGTCGTTGATGGGCCAGTTGAACCCATCGCCCTTGATATCGTGGACAGCGCGCATCAAATTGATCGCGTCCCAGCGCGAATTGTCGTTTTTATACTCCCTCGAGTAGGGGTCGAGAAGGTTGCGATAAAAGAGCCGACGGATGAATTCGTCGTCGAACTGAATCGAGTTGTAACCTGCCACCGTTGTGCCCGGCACGCTCATCTCGCGGAAAATGCGCAGCGCGAACTCGTACTCGGTCAGACCCTTTTCCTCGACCTCCTGCGGCGTGATGCCATGGATAAAGCAGGCTTCGGGATCGGGGAGATAATCGGGAGGTAGCTTGCAGTAGAGCACGAGCGGCTCGGCGATTTCCTCAAGCTCCTCGTTCGTGCGAAGAAACGCTGCCTGCGCAATGCGGTCGTGCCGGGGATCGCGGCCAAAGGTTTCGAGATCGTACCAGAGAATCGATGCAGGCATCCTCAATTTCCTTCTTTTTTAATATGAGACTCAGACCTTCTTCGAAGCCTCGTTGATCGAGAACATGGCGGGGTCGAAACCCTCGTTGCCGATCCAGAGATTGATCATCACGCCACCCTCGGGAATCCGCTCAACCTTCACCCCCTTGATCTGAAAACCGATGAGCTCGAGACGGGCGCTGCCGAGGAGATCGTGCCCTATCATTGTACCATAGTATGATGCGAGTTCAGGTCTCTGGTGCAACATGAGGCTGTGCTCGATCTCGGAGAGCTCCTTTTCGGTGCGCGGTCGATCGTCGATGGCCGCGATGTGAAAACCGTCGGATTCGAGGTGCATCGAAATGACCATTTTTTTCGGGTTGCCGTGGAGGAGGTAATTCGCAAGCTCGCTGATGAGCTGGACATACAGTTCATGCCGCTTCATTTAAAATGCTCCTTGTTCGCCGCCGGATGGCTAACTCAGGCTTCTCGCGCGGATCGATACCACTCGATGACCGAGACAATCAAAGTGGCCGTGAGTCCCGCCGCAAAACCGTTGTTGTACAAGTCCATGCCGCCGTGCCAGGTGCCTGTCCTTTCCACAATGACGAGATGCAGGAATCCGGCGATGAACCCTACCACGGGCCCGAACTCTCCGGCGAGGGGAGCCAGGGCCGTGCAGAAGAGAATCGCGAGCAGCGGAGCCGGCGAGTACATATCCAACCCGAAAATGAGAATCGCCGCGACGACTCCGAGGATCACCGAAACCACATTCTTCGGATGCTTTCCGAAGAACGAAA
>CAYXOW010000113.1:5850-7761 GCA_964466815.1 uncultured Treponema sp. | reverse complement strand
ATCCATTCCAAGAATTTTTTCGCTTCTTCAGGATATTTAGTCTTAGCATTCATTCCTAGCGCAATATCTGTATGGTCGCTAATATATCTTGTATCGCCTTTCTTCTCTACTGGCGGCGGGAATATTCCTAGCTCGAATGCGGCTTCTTTTTCAAACAAGGCAATTTCCCAAGAACCAGTCGGATAGATCGCTGCTTTCCCAAGGGTGAAGAGCTGCTGTGCATCAGGGTACTTTACTGCTTGATATCCTTTTGGAAGGTAAGGAGCCCAAGAGGCGAGCTCTTTCCATGTCTTGATGTATGCTGCATCGGTATATTTTTGTTTTCCTGCGATCAATGCCAGCCTTCCTTCTTCCCCTTTCCAGTTGTTCGGACCAATATTCTGGAATCCCATGGTTGCAGCTTCCCACATATCTGCTGTACCCATCGCGAGAGGAATATATTTCCCATCTTTTTTAATAGTCTCGAGTACTTGCATGAATTCCGCTTTTGTATCTGGCACCTTGAGATTCAGCTTCTTGAAAATATCTTTATTATAGAAAAAACCATGGATAACAGATGCCATTGGAACCGCGAACACATGCTTTCCATCATCGGTTATCCAAGCACTTTTTGCGACACTTGAAAAATTGTTCATTCCTGGTAGATTGGTAAGGTCGACAAGATATCCTTTATTATAAAGTGCAAGTGATGCATCGAATGGGCGTGCAGTGATTAGATCGCCGGCGGTTCCTCCTTCAAGCTTAGAATTCAACACTCCATTGTACTCTGCAGGTGGGGTAGGTGCGAAAACAACGTGAATGTTTGGATACTTCTTTTCGAAAACCGGAATGATCTGGTCTTGCCAAATTTGGATGTCATCGTTACGCCAACTTTCAATAGTAAGTGTAACTTTTTGCTGAGCGATAGCAGAAAATACTACAATTCCTGCCATCACAACCACCAATAGTCTTTTCATCACAACCTCCTTATTATAAGGCTCTTATGAATTTTGAAGCTGAAAAAAATTATTGCATTGCTATTATATGGTGTCAATGCAATAATCATCACAGCTGTAAGTTATGAAGCGTAGTAATATATGCTGTAAACAAAAGCTTCATGGCTGTCGCAGCCGATGATAAATTGCCGGAAATAGCTTGAACTACCGACATTTTTGTAGACACTATTCTATATTCTATCTCTCCATATTTATAGATTTTATACTGGAGAGGGCATTTCCATCCAAAATTCTTCTCGAGCCTTATCTCGCTGTAGAATGCACTATTGCCTTCAAAACGGCCCAAATCTGATCGCCACCGCCAGCGCGAGGAACGCCGAGGTGACCGCGAGGATGACCAGCTGCAGCTTCCAGGTCCAGCGCATCCAGCGCGGGTAGCTCACCACCGTGAACGAGAGCGCGATGAGGAGCAGTGCGTTGGTGGGAAAGATCATGTTGGAAAAGCCGTCGCCGAAATCGAAGCCCAGTACCGCGGTCTGTCGCGTTATGTGCACGAGATCGGCGAGAGGCGTCAGAAGGGGCATCATGAGGAAGGCCTTTGCGCTCGCCGACCCTATGAAGAAGTTCATCACGAGCGTCGTGGCGTAGACGAGGAATGCGGCCGACATCGGCGGAGCCGCTGCGATCAGGGTCGCCGCGCTGAAGAGAATCGTGTCCATGATCTTGCCGGAGACAATGATGTGCTTGACGCTGTAGGCCATGAGAATGAGAGCGACACCAGGCAGCAGGTTCATCGCGCCACGCGCGAAGGTCCGAGTGATGCGCCTCAGCGTAAGCTTTGCAAAGCGCCCGCCGCCGAATCCTCCGATGAGAAAGAGGAGGGCCATGATCGGAAAGGCGAGATCCGAGAGCCCCGGCATACGTGCGGTGATGAGCACGGTTGCGGTCGCGGACGCGAACGTGCGCCATTGGCCGG
>CAYXOW010000113.1:225-5840 GCA_964466815.1 uncultured Treponema sp. | reverse complement strand
CGCGAACCAGATGAGACCGCGCGTTTTGGCGGCGGACATGTCGCCATCGGTATCCGTGCCGCCTCCTTGCCGATCCGCCTGAGAACTCGATGCGATTCCCATTGAAGTGCGGATCGCCTCATCCTCCTTGAAGGTGAGCGAAGACCTGGGGTCGCGCTCGACTTTTTTCGCGTGCAGAATAACAAACGTCGTCACTATGACATACACCACCGCGAAAAAAATGAGCCATGCACCGGAAAAGAGCGGCAAGTCCGCGATTTTCTGAGCAACCGCGATTGTGAAGGGATTCGTCACCGCCGAAGCAAAACCGAACGCGAGTGGCAGAAGGCTCAATCCGAGGCCGGTGAGCGAATCCCAACCCAGCGAGATCGCGAGCGGCACGATGAAGATGATCATCGGCACCATGCCTTCGTAGACGCCGATAAAGCTCGAGATGGCCATGAAGAAGAGCACGAGGAGCGCAATGAGCGCATATTTTCGTTTCGCGAAGCGCCGCACGAGGATATGGATGAGCTCCTCCATCACTCCTGCGCCCTCCAGTATCGAGATCGAACCTCCTACGCAGAAAATGAAGATGATGATCGTGATGAGCGTCACATTGTCGTGCGTGAAGAGGATCTCGACGGGGGCGGTGAGCCAGCGCCATGCAGGGTATGCCGGCTTGGCAACCGTGTGGTACGTCCCGTTGACGACCAGCGTCTTGCCGTCCTGCACGATGCGCTGATACTCGCCTGAAGGAAGGATCACCGTCAGAATTCCCGAAACCAGCATGAGGAGGAGAATGATTCCCGCTGAAAGCAGAAAGGCCTTCTTGCCGATTTTGATTGCACTCTGAGGCGACGATGCTGCCTGCGATGACGATACGCTCTTCGATGGTGCCTTGGGCATGTGCCCTCCTTTGCGCCAAAACGGCGAGTCTGCGTGCGATTTAGAAAGCTTTCTCCGCTCGACTATTCTCCGATATTCGTCCGCAGGTTGTCCAGGAACTTTTTCATCTCTTCGTAGTCTTTTTGACGGATAATGTGCGTCAGATAGGCGAGTTTCGAGTTGATGAGCTCGAGTTGACGGATAGTGTAGGGGTTGAACATGATCTCGGTGAGGAGCCTGTCGTCCTCCGAAAGCAAACCCTTGGCCACGCTCATGTGGCGCTTGAAGTTCGTGCCTGGCGCGTCTTGTTTCTTCATGCAGGCCGCGAACACCATCGATGAGGCGAAGGGAGTGGCGAGCGAGTAGGCGACGGTCTTATCGTGCTCCTCGAAGCTGTACTCGAAAATTCGAATGTTGAGGCTCGAGTAGAAATCTCGGAAGAATGCGGCGCCCTGGGGGCTCGATTCAGAGATGATGATGGCGCTCTCTTCGCGTAGGTCGCGGATGTTGGCGAGTGTGGGGCCGAACATCGGGTGGCTCGAGACGAAGGGGCGTCCGGAGGCTTGGTAGTACTCCTTGAAGCCCGTCTTCACGCTCGCAATGTCGCTTATCATGCAGGTCTCCGGCAGGTAGGGCAGGACCTTGTCGAAGGCATCGAGTGTGTAGCCGAGAGGGACGCAGTTGATACAGAGTTCAGGCTTGAAGTCGCGGAACTCCTCGATAGAGAGGGCGCGGTGCACCTTGATAAAATATTTCATCTTCGAAAGATCGCTGTCATGCACCATCACATCGTGGTGCCAGCAGAGTTCTTCGGTGAGCCAGGCGCCCATCCTGCCGGCGCCGAGTATCGCGATTTTCATTCTTCCACCCTCGTCTCATGATAGCAGCCGAGAATCTTGAAATCTTCCGCAAGGGGAGCGACTTTCGCCAGCGCGCGCTGCACAGGCTCCGAGGAGAGGGCTCGATGAAGATCGCGTACTTGCCGGGCGTGTCGGGCACCGACTCGATCCGCGTCAGGTTGATATTCTGGTCTGCGAATACGCGCAGCACCGCGAAGAGCGAGCCGGCCTTGTTGCCGGCTGTGAATACCGCCGAGCACTTGTCGCCTTCAACGATATTTTCCTGAGTCGAGATGACGAAGAAGCGCGTGCGGTTGTGCGGGGCGTCCTGGATATCCTCTTTTATGGTCTCGAGGCCATAGAGATCGGCGGCGAACTTACTCGCCACCGCGGCGACTCCCTTGGGGCGGTTTTCGGCCAGAGCCTTGGCTGCGCCCGCGGTGTCGTAGAACGGCTCGGGGTCGAGGTGGTTCCGGTGCAGGAAATTCCGGCACTGGGCGAGCGCCTGTGTGTGCGACCATGCCGTCCTAAGCTCGCGGTGATCGGCGCCCGGAATCGCGAGGAGACAGTGGCGGATAGGCATGTCGATTGCGGCGACGATCTTGAGGCTCGTGTAGATGAGGATCGAGTTCACTGGGCCGACGAGGCCGCCGAGCGTGTTTTCGACCGGCACGATGCCGTAGTTGTAGATGCCCTTTTCGACGCCATCGAAGACATCGGAGAATTCGCGGCAAGGAATCGAAGCGGCGCTGGGCATGAGGACGCGGAGGGCGACTTCGGAGTAGGCGCCGTGCTCGCCCTGGAAAGCGATGGTTTGAAGCGCGGCCTCCTGAATGCGTCTGCTCTCCGCCATGATCTTCTCGTAGATGCTTATAGAGAACTGCGGATCGAGAAGACACTGGCTCGAGCGTCGTATCTTTTCCAATACAGCTTGTTCGCGGGCAGGATCGAGCGTCGATGTCTTGAAACTGCGCGTGAGCACCGCCTTTTCCATTCGCTCGTTCAAGAGCGACACGATCTTCGCGTCGATGCGGTCGATGTCGGTGCGGATATCTTCGAGATTCATGCTTTCCTCCATGGAATAGTGGATTCCCAGGGCGCGAGAGCGCGCGCGATAAGGGCGAGGTCCGCGAGCGCGCAGGCCGTTGCCGCTTCGAGCACCACGGCGCTTCTGAGCGCGATACAGGAATCGTGACGGCCTCCGATCTCGAGCTCGGCCATGACGCCGCTCGAAAAGTCAAATGTGTGCTGCAGGCGCGGAATTGAGGAAGCGGGTTTGACGGCGACACGCACGACAATCTCGTTGCCGTTGGTGATGCCTCCGTTGATGCCGCCCGCGCCGTTTCTCGCGGTGGCTCCACGCGAGTCGATGAAGGGATCGTTGTGCTCCGAGCCGGACATGCGGGCTGCTGCAAAACCGTCGCCAAACTCGACGCCGCGCACTGCGGGCACCGCGAAGAGGCAGTGTCCGATGACGCTCTCCGCTGCATCGAAGAAGGGCTCGCCCCAGCCGATCTCCACCCCCGAAACCCGTATCTCGACAATCGCCCCGATGGAGTCGTTGCGAGCCTTCGCCTCGCGCACCGCTGTCTCGACGTCGCGCGATCCTCCCGCCTCGACGATCGTCGTGGCAAACCGTACAGGGCTCATGCGTTCGAGAACCTTCTTGGCGATCACTCCCGCCGCCACGAGTCCGATCGTGATGCGACCAGAGAAGTGGCCTGAACCGCGCGGGTCTTGCCAGCCGCGGTACTTCATGGTTCCGGTAAAGTCGGCGTGGCCCGGGCGCGGAATCGCCGTGAAATCCACGTAATCTTCGGATTTTATGTTTTCGTTGCGGAACTCGATGTGGATGGGCGAACCCGTACTGTGTCCACGGTACACGCCGGAGAGAATCGCGGGTGTATCCGATTCCGTTCGCGGTGTCGTACCTTCGGCGCCCGATTTTCTCCGGGCCAGGTCGGCGAGGAAATCCTCTTCAGAGAGCGGAATGCCTGCGGGGCAGCCATCGACTATGACGCCGACCGCCTGCCCATGCGACTCTCCATAGAGCGAGACGCGGAAGACGCGACCAGTGCTGTTCATGCGTTTTCTCCTTGTTCCGAAGCAGCGGCACCGAGCCCCAGAAATTTCTCGAGTTCGTGGAAGGATACGGGTTCAACTCGGACATCGCCGATGCCGTGGGGCATCGCGAAGCGAATCTCGTCGCCGCGCCGCTTCTTGTCGGCCCTCATGCGTTCGAGGAGTTCGTCCTGACCGATTGTCCTTCCCGCCAATGAACAGGCTTCATCGATGCTGGTAGGAAGGCCGAAGGCGTTCAGAGTCCCAGCGATCCGCACCGCGTCTTCGTGCGCGAGAACACCCCGCCTCTCGGCGAGCGCATTGACCGCACCAATGCCGGCTGCTACTGCGAATCCGTGGGGCAGTCCTGTGAGAAGCTCGATAGCGTGGCCGAATGTGTGCCCGTAATTGAGGGCGTGGCGCTCGTGAGCGTCGCGTGGGTCCGAGCGAACGTAGCGCTCCTTCACCGCGAGGGAGCGGCGTATGAGCCCTTCGAGCGTGGCCTGGTCGAGGTCCTGTGGCGCGATTCCCGAAACAGCGACCTTTTCAAAAAAGGAAAAGTGTTCCTCGCCGTCGAGTACCGCGTGTTTGATAGCCTCCGCGAACCCGGATGCGATATCGCGCGCGGGCAGCGTGGCCAACCAGCGGACATCGCAGAGCATTTCGCTCGGCGTGTGGAAGCTGCCCACAACATTCTTTGCGGAATCGAGGTCGATCGCATTTTTCCCGCCGATGGAAGCGTCGATCATCGAGAGCAGCGTAGTAGGACAGGTTATGAAGCGGATGCCGCGATTCCAGATATGTGCGGCCAGCCCTGCGAGGTCGCTGACCGAACCGCCGCCGATCGCCACGAGCACAGTCTCGGTGTCGGCGCCGAGGGAGAGGAGCGCTCGGCAGACAGCCTCGAGGTTTTGAAACGATTTGCAGCTCTCGCCGTCGGCCACCTCGATCCAGCGCAGGCTGGCGGGCGCGGGGCTCGGCGCGCCGGACTGCGCTTCGAGGAGCATCGCTTCGGCGCGAGTCCGGAGGGAGCGGCTCGTTACGAAGACGGCGCGCGCAGCCGGCACGATTCCAAAAATATCGGAGAGAGGACCGAAGCGGATCGCGGTCGAAGCGTGCAGCATCGATAACTCCTAATCGACCGCTTCCGAGAAGGCGCCGGGAAGATGGGTGGCCTTCTCTTCATCTTCTGTGTTCGAGGGCGCATGTGTCGCAGAAACGCCCGAGCCCATATTCGTCTTCGAACCAGAGTTCGTCTTCGCGTCGCGCGCCTCGGCTGAAGAGGAAATTGCGCCATCGTCATCGATGGCGCCCCGCATCCGTTCTTCTCCCATAAAGCTCTTGAGCGCGCGCAGTTTTTCCATGAGCCTTTCGAACATAGTGACGGTGAGCTGCTGGTCCTTATCGCTGAGCGCCGAGGTCGGGTCGATGTGTACCTCGATCTCGAGTCCATCGGCTCCCGAGGCCACCGCAGCGAGACTCATCGGTTCGATGAACTGCAGTATCCCCGTGCCGTGCGAAGGATCGATGAGAATCGGCAGGTGGCTCTCTTTGCGCACGGCGGGCACCATCGAGAGATCGAGAGTATTGCGAGTGTAAGTCTCAAATGTTCTGATGCCCCGCTCGCAGAGAATGACATTGGGGTTACCTTCCGCGAGAATATATTCGGCGCAGTTCAGCCACTCTTCGAGGGTTGAGTACATGCCGCGTTTGAGAAGAATGGGTTTGCCCGACTTTCCCGCCTCGCGTAGGAGCGAAAAATTCTGCATATTGCGCGCGCCGATCTGCAGCACGTCGGCATACTCGGCCACCGCCGGCACCTGATCGACGGCCATCACCTCGGTGACG
>CAYXOW010000113.1:0-210 GCA_964466815.1 uncultured Treponema sp. | reverse complement strand
CGCGCCTTGTCGAGTATCTTAAGTCCTTTTAGCCCCAAACCCTGAAACGCGTAAGGCGAAGTGCGGGGCTTAAAGGCGCCGCCACGGAGCATGTGAGCGCCGGCACGCTTCACCGCAATGGCGGTCTCGATGGTTTGCCGCTCAGTTTCGACAGAGCAGGGGCCCGCGATGACGATGAGTCCCTCGCCGACCCTCACGCCACCGACATCG
>CAYXOW010000112.1:6706-7855 GCA_964466815.1 uncultured Treponema sp. | reverse complement strand
CAGGGTACTTCGTGCCGATTCCTGCGAGCTCGATCTCCGCACCGAGCGGCGAGGCCATTTCTCCCACCGCCGACGAGAGACCTCCCGCGCCGCAGTCGGTCACCGCGTCGTAGAGTCCGGCGTCGCGCGCCGCGAGGAGGACGTCGAGGGCCCGCTTCTGCACGATCGGGTCGCCGATCTGCACGGAGGCTCCCGCGACATCGCCTGTCGTGCCGTCCATTTTCATCGAAGAGAAGGTCGCGCCCCGTATGCCGTCGCGCCCTGTCCGCCCTCCCAGCACGATCACGCGGTCCCCCGCGCGCGGCGCGTTCCGGTGCATGCCCACAGGCGCCAGCCCCACGCAGCCGCAGTACACGAGCGGGTTGGCCGCGTACCCTGCGTGAAAGTGCATTCCGCCGTTGACCGTCGGTATGCCCATTTTGTTGCCGTAATCCTCTACCCCCGCCACCACGCCGCGCGCGATGAGGCGTGGATGGAGGCTGCCTTTCGGCAACTCGCGCTCGTCCATATCGGGCGGTCCGAAGCAAAGCACATCGGTCGCCGCGATCGGCCGCGCCGACACACCCATAATGTCGCGGATTACGCCGCCGACGCCCGTGTTGGCGCCTCCGAAGGGCTCGACCGCCGAAGGGTGGTTGTGCGTCTCGACTTTAAAAGAGAGGTCCCAGGCACCGTCGAAATTCACGATTCCCGCGTTGTCCACGAAGGCCGAGCTCACCCAGGGAGCCGCGATCTCTTCGGTCGTCTTCTTTATATAGGTGTTGAAGATGCCGCGCACGACTGGCGGATAGGGCGTGCCTTCGTTCGACCGAACTTCGACGTCGGCTTTGAAGGTCTTGTGCACACAGTGCTCGCTCCATGTCTGGGCGAGCATTTCGAGCTCGACATCGGTGACGAGGCGCCGCTTCGAGCCAGAGCTGTGCGGCCCCGCGGTATCTCGCGCGGGGACTCCTTCGCTCGCGGCAGTGTACCACGCGCGGATCGCCCGCATCTCCTCAAGATCGAGCGCGAGACGCCGATCTGTCGAGAGCTGCATGAGGGCAACATCGTCCATATTCACGATATCCCAGCGCTCGACCGCACCTGGTTTTGCGGCCTCTTCCGGGAAGCGCGGCTCGATCTCTCCGAATTCCCAGCGCTCGATCACAG
>CAYXOW010000112.1:5427-6691 GCA_964466815.1 uncultured Treponema sp. | reverse complement strand
GCACGGGCACGAGCGCCACATCGTCGAGCCAATCGGCCTCGAGCTCCCAGCGCACGCCGGTCGCAGCCCGCCGCACCCCTTCGATTCCAAGCTCTCGAGCCGCGCGCATCGTTTCGTGGGCGACAGGGTCCGTCACTCCCGGCTTTCGGCAGATCTCGACAACTCGAGTCGTGGTGCGCTGCGCGGCTACGCGATCACTTTCGCGCCGCACTTCACGCCAGGCAAAACGCTCTTCCACAGGGTCGGAAAAAAGAAAACGCCCGAGGAGATCGAGCTCCTCGGGCGCCATTTGTCCCTCTACAAAGTACAGCGCGATTTCATTCGCACTGCGCAGTATCCCCATCCCCAGCGTGCGCACATCCTCCTGTAAGGCCTGGATGCGCGGTCCGCCCGATCCTTTGGTTTTCACCTCGAATCGATACAGATTATCTCTGTTCGCCATAACACTAAATATCAGTGAAGCGCAGAGAGTGTCAAGACAGCTCGTCACTGTTTTTCCAAATGAGCCACTTTGCATAGTTATGTTATCCGCTTCTATTATTTTACAGTCTCCCCTTGCACAGGGCTTTAGGAGCGCGCTAATATAGCAAAATTTTTCTCTGGGAGGTTTCCATGACACAGTTCGAAAAAATGGTGCTTTCCGGCACTCTCACACCAACGCCGCTCTCCTCGATCGACTGGAACAACATCGGCTTCGGCGGGATTGTCACGCCATTTGTCGCTGGCAGCATTGCGCACCCCGGTGCTGGCTTTGAGCCTGTAGCAGTTGTATCGAACGGAAATCTCGCCATTCCCCCTCTCGCGGTAGGTCTCAACTATGGCCAACAGCTCTTCGAGGGAATGAAGGCGCAGCGTGGTCCCGACGGCAAGATCCGCCTCTTCCGCATCGACGCGAACGCCCGACGCATGGCGAACGGCGGTGCCCGGCTTATGCTTGAGCCGCCGACCGAGGCGCTCTACCGCGAAGCGGTGATCGCCGCCGTCAGAGCGAACGCCGACTACGTTCCTCCCTACGGCAAGGGATCGCTCTATGTGCGCCCGATTCTTATCGGTGTAGGAATGACTCTGAACCCTGCGCCATCGGACAGTACGCTCTTCATCGTTACCTGTTTACCCGTCGGACTCAACTACAAGGGTAGTTCCATGCTCGCCGTCAAGGTTGAGACGGACTTCCAGCGCGCCGCCGCCAAGGGCACGGGTTGGGTCAAAGCCGGCGGCAACTACGCCCCATGTTTTTTACCTTCCGACAAGGCCAAGCACGATG
>CAYXOW010000112.1:3497-5417 GCA_964466815.1 uncultured Treponema sp. | reverse complement strand
TTCTCTTCCTCGATCAAAACGCAAAGAATGTCGAAGAAGTCGGCACCGCGAATTTTGCGATCATGAAGAACGGCACGCTCTACCTCGCGGACAGTCCCTCTATTCTCCCGGGCATCACGCGCGACTCGATCATGCGGATTGCCCGTGAGCTCTTGGGTATGAAGGTGGTCTTTGCCCCCCTCGAACTCGACCGCGTGCTCGGTACGGGCGCCTATGCGGCGGACGGCCCAGCCGACGAAGCCTTCTTCACCGGCACCGCGGCAGTCATCAGCCCCATTTCACGCATTCACCACGCAGGAAAGAACTATTTCTTCGGGAATGAAGCTGGTCCCTACGCCACGAAGCTCCGCGATCAGCTCGTCGGCATCCAAACAGGTAGGCTCCCCGATCCCTTTGGATGGGTAACGGTGGTAGACTGAACTCACGAATACTTCAATGAACCGGCCGCTGGCAATCCGCGAAGATCACCCGAATCCCGCCTGGACGCGCCCCACATGGTATTCGCTCGACGGGATGTGGGATATCTCGTGGCGTGGGCGGAGAGCTCGTATCCGTGTCCCCTTCCCTGTAGGAAGTCCTGCCTCGGGCGTCGATTTCCCGGATCACGGCCAGTTCATCTATCGCCGCAGCTTCGAACTCCCTTCTTTTTCTACCGACAAACGCTACCTCCTCCATATCGGCGCATGCGACTACCGGGCGACAGTGGCGATCAACGGCCAGGAAGTCGGTCGCCACACAGGCGGCTACGCATCATTCTCGTTCGATATCAGCGCTGCGGTACACGCCGGCCCAAACTTGATCGAAATCAATGTGCGCGATTCGCACAGCCCCACCCAAGTGCGCGGCAAACAGACCTTTCTGTCGAAGCCCTTTGCAGTTTGGTATGCTGGCATTTCGGGCATCTGGCAGAGTGTGTGGATCGAGGAGACCAGCGCGCGGTACATCGCGAGAGCGTCGGTACGCGCCGATTTCGCAGTCGGGAATCTGAACGCTCTGGTCGAGCTTTCTCCAAAATGGGCGCGTGGTCTCGCCGAGCTCTCTCCGCAGGGCGAGCGCGGGGGCGCGGGGCCGCAGACTTTTCCCAGGCTCACGCTCGCCCTCGACATCGCTGCGCCGGACGGAAAAGCCTTCACTTTCGAAGCGCCACCAATCGCGCCCGGCGCAGACCGTTTCACCTTCAGTATCCCTCTTGCAACTATCGGCGATCAGCGCTGGTCGCCCGAGCATCCACAGCTCTACGCTATCCGGTACCGGCTCATCGACGGAGCGCGCGAGATCGACAGTGTGGATAGTTACTTCGGTCTTCGGTCTATCGAAGTCGACCGAGCCGGCATTCTCATCAATTCCAAACGCATCTACCTCCGCATGGTGCTGGTGCAAGGCTATTATCCCGGCGGTGTGTACGCACCCGAAAGCGCCGATGTGATGGAGAAGGACATCCGCGCGATGCTTAAAATGGGCTTCAATGGCGCGCGCATCCACGAAAAGGTCGAAAGCCCCTACTTTCAATATCTCTGCGATAAACTCGGCCTCCTCACCACCTTCGAAATGCCTTCGTTTTACCTTGCTTCAACGAGGGGCTTTGCAGAATACCGCCAGGAGCTCGAAGAACTCATTGCCCGCGATGCGGTTCACCCCTCCTGCATTATACGAATTCTCTTCAACGAGACGTGGGGCATATGGAGAATCTACGCGCGGCGGTCGGCCACGCGGCGTTTCGTGCTCGAAATGATCGATCTCTGCCGAGCGCTCGACCCGGACAGGCCCATCATCGACAATAGCGGCTGGGAACACCTGCGCACCGATATCGTCGATGTGCACCACTATCTTAAAACTTCGTCCATGGCGCGCGCATTCTACGCCAAAATCGCGGCCCGCGACCACGAAACACTCACACGCGTCTCGACGAGAGCTGTCGTT
>CAYXOW010000112.1:2351-3487 GCA_964466815.1 uncultured Treponema sp. | reverse complement strand
AGAAGGGCCGTCCCTCACGGTCCTCGTTCTCACCCGGTGCTTCGCCGATCACCATCCAGTCGATGACGACCTTCTGCATGTTGGCCGACGCCCATTCGACGAAGCACACCGCGATGCGCCGCTCTTTTTAAGCGAATACGGTGGCTTTGGGTGGTATGACGCTGGCGAAGGCGGTAGCGCACTCGAAAATATTGAACGTTACACGCAGGATATTCTTGATTCGGGCCTCTTCTGCGGCTACTGTTACACGCAGTTCTGCGACGTCGGCACAGAAGTCAATGGCCTGGTTTCCGCCGATCGCGCTCCTAAGGTGAACACAGCTCGGCTCGCTGAGCTGAACACGCGCCCGCCGCGAATTCCGCTTGCGTGAACCTTCTTTCACGAGTAAGCTTGCGCAATGGTCATTCGACCTATCACGAAAGCGAGGCCTTATCCTCAGTTGGCAGACCCCCACGCGCATCGCGCTGTTCTCGGTCTCGCCCGAACCATTTCGCCGTTCTATCTTCGATATGTCCTTGGCTTTCGATCTGTCGACATCGACCACATCGAGCGCCTTCTCGAAGCGTACCGTGCCTTCTTCGAGCGAAAGCTCCGGTTCATCATTGCCTTCCGCCACCCCTACGGCGACGAGGCTCAGCTCATGGCCTACGCCATCCTGAACCTCCTCGACCGCGAATCCCGGCGATCCCCAAATCCGCTCCCGCGCCGTCCCCACGCGCACTTCATCCACGGCTACGAAGTCCCTCTCTGGTCCGGCCCCCTCGAGCGCTGGCTTCTCCCGCGCGTGGGGGCTCTTCCCGTTTTCCACACGAAATTCGACACTGAAAGCATAGAAGCGATTCGCGCCCTCATGCTGAACGGCGAGTTCCCGATCGCGCTCGCACCCGAGGGCCAGGTTTCCTACACCAGCGACGGCGTGCCGAGACTCGAGGCGGGGGTCGCGCGCATCGCGCTGTGGTGCGCCGACGACATCGCGCGCAGAAAAAGCGGTGAACGTGTGGCCATTCTGCCTGTCTCGATCTACCACCACTGGGAGCGCGACGCAGAACCCCAGCTCGATCGGCTCATCGACGGACTCGAGCGGCAGATTGGGCTTTCGGGGCGTGGCATCGAACCGCGCGAGACTCGGCTGCATG
>CAYXOW010000112.1:0-2331 GCA_964466815.1 uncultured Treponema sp. | reverse complement strand
CTCCTTGAGCTCGCCGAGCGCTGGTATGCGCGCTTCTACGGCTACGGAGTCGGCCATGGCAGGGCTACGGAACCTGCAGCGGAAATCGCATCCGCACCTTCGGCCGGCGAAGCAAACCATTTTCCTGGCGCGCCATCATCCACCGATCGAGCGCAGCGCCTCGCCGGAGTGCGTGAGGCCGCCCTCTCAGCCGCCGAACGTACGCTCCGCCTCCGCCCCGAGGGCGACGAGATCCATACGCCAAACTTGTTGGGATCGCATCTACCGAAGCGACATTCCCGACCGCCACGCCCTCTCCCCCATCCAGGCTGCCCTCGCCGACCGCATCGCAGGCGAAGCCTGGCTCGCTTCGCGGCACATGGAATTCGTCGACCTCTGTTACTATCTCGATCTCGATCGCTTCAGCAGCGAGCGCCGCGAATCGGATAAAGGCGCCCCATTCGATGCACTCTGCGAGACGGCACAGAATCTCAGTGATCTTGCATCGCGACTGCGCGGAGGAAACATCTCTCACCGTCCTTCGATTCGGGGCAAACAGGCGCGAATCGATGTCGGCGAAGCAATCGTACTGGAGCCTCCACGTACCGACTCGAAACATACGAATAAAAGCACTATAGATCAGCTCATTTCGAAGCTCGCTTGCGCTTACGAAACGAGCATACGCACTTATAAAGAAAACAATCTGTATTCCAGGAGCGTATGATGCGTCAGACAAAACTCCCTCTTCGCACCAAGATCGGCTACGGTGTCTGTGACCTTGGCGGCAACCTCTTCTTCACGGTCGGATCTTTCATCGTGATGAAGTACCTCACCGATGTGGTGGGGCTTCAACCCTGGCTCGCGGGAGTCGCACTCTCCGTGGGACGCATTCTCGACGCCTTCTCCGACCCCATCGTCGGCAGCCTCTCCGACCGCACCGTGACGCGATTCGGCCGGCGGCGCCCCTACATGTTCGTGGGCGCCATTCTCCTCTTCGCGATGATGGCCTACTTCTTCCACAACCCACACCTTACGAGCCAGTCGGCTCTCTTCGTCTGGGCCGCGGTGGGTTATACGCTTCTCGCGGCAGTAGCCTACACTCTCGTCAACATTCCCTATTCCTCGCTCACCCCCGAACTCACCCAGGACTACAACGAGCGCACCTCGCTCAATGGCTATCGCTTCACTTTCGCGATCCTTGGCACCCTTCTCGGCGCGGGGGCGGCCCTGCCCCTCATCTCCGCGATCTCGGGCGCCTCGATCGTGGACAATCGCTGGGTCGGCGATCCGAGCAAAGGCTATTCGGTGATGGGTCTCATATTTGGAGCCGCGATGGCCATCACCACTCTCATCACCGTGTTCTCGGTCAAAGAGACCGAAACTGCTATCGAACGCCCTAAAATGGGCTTCAAGAATATTCTTAAGGGTTACCTCTCGACCTTCACCAATAAGCCCTTCCTCCTCATTCTGATCCCCTGGGCCCTCAACATCACCGGTGTCACCATCCTCAGCACCGTTCTCCAGTACTACTTCACCAATGTCCGCAACCAGCCCGATAAGGTCACCATCGCGATGTTGATTCTGCTCCTCGTCGCCATCGCCTTCATCCCGATTTGGACCGCCATCTCGAAGCGTATCGGCAAAAAGCTGAGCTTCATCATCGGCATGCTCGAGCTCGCCTCGGGCATCCTCATGATCTTCATCGCCGGCCCCTCAGCCTCCCTCGGCACCCTCCTCGCTCTCATCGCGTGGTGCGGTATCGGATTCTCCACCGGCTACGCGCTCCCCTGGTCCATCATCCCCGACACCATCGATTACGACTACCTCAAGACCGGCGAAAACCGCGAGGGCGTCTACTACGGCATCTGGACTTTCACGTCCAAGCTCGGCCAAGCCATCGCCGCCCTCATCATCGGTGCCCTCCTCAGCTTGACCCACTACGATGGCGCGGTGGTCGTACAGAACTCCCAGGCGCAGCTCGTCATCCGACTCCTCTTCGGACCCATCGGCGCGCTCTTCTATGTCGCCGCGGCCATCGTGCTCGCCTTCTACCCCATCAGCGCTGCCAAGCACGCCGAGATCCGCGCACAGATCGCTGACCGCGATGCTGCGAAAGGCACGGCGCCGAAAAAGTAAAATCAGGCGGGGGTGCGCGGAACGAAGGAGCGCGCAGTTTGAAGCGCGCCTCACGCGAAGGAACGACGCCCACCCCTTGATTTTCTGCGACCGCATTTGCTATATTCGACTTCGGCCGCGCATTGCACAGTGCATCATGCACCACACCGCGCAGCCTACCTGGGGAATTAGCTCAGTTGGTAGAGCGATAGGTTCGCAATCTATAGGTCAGGGGTT
>CAYXOW010000111.1:6693-7915 GCA_964466815.1 uncultured Treponema sp. | reverse complement strand
AATGTTGAGCTCTATCTCCCGAGCCAAGACATTCCACTCGTACGCGGTATGGCCTCACCAAACTCTGCACTCACTATACTTTACGACGAATCGAGCGGCGGTCTGTCCGTCAATGGCAAGGTGGAGCTGAGATCCGGCTATGTCCTCTATTTGTTGAGAAATTTCTTCATTAAGCAATGCACTATCGATTTCGCCGAAAACCAGACAAAATTCAATCCGCTCATCACTGCGACTGCCGAACTGAGAGAACTCAGCAGAGATGGCATGATCAATATAACACTCTCGTCCGATCGCTCTCCTTTTGAAAATTTCAAACCAAGGCTGAGCTCTATTCCGCCCAAGAGCGAAACAGAATTGCTCTCGCTCCTGGGGGGTGGTCTAGCGCTCCTCGAACCAACATCTACCAATCCCCTCACTATTCGTGAAGCGGTAATCGCGGGTTCCGAATTTCTGACGCAGAATTCTATTTTCCGCTCATTTGAGCAAAGAGTACAAAAGACGCTCGGTTTAGATGCGCTCTACATCCAATCATCGTTTATCCAGCGATGGCTCTTGGATATAACGGATCCCGCACATACCGGCCATACACCTCTTTCAGCTTATTTAACAGGAACCGAGCTTTTCGCGGGGAAATATATAACCGATTCTGCGTTCGCGCATTTTACTTTAAGCATGGCCCAGAACCCGCTTGAGGAAACGGGCGCTTTGCAATTAGACTCAGAGCTTGGTATTGAATTGCAGTCACCTTTTGGACTCCTGCAGTGGGGACTGTCATTCGGAAAACAGGGAACTCCCCTCAACAATCAGACTATCAGTCTAAGTTGGAGGATCAACTACTAGAGAAACGAGGAGTGGCAATGAAGTATCGACGAAGTTATATCATCGCAGCACTCGCGATTATTCTGATATCGCAGAGCCTTTTTGCTCAGACAGCATCGCAAGCTCAAGCCCAAACTCAGGCACAGCCAGCACCTGGACAAAGCACCTCGGATGACTGGTTCTGGAATAAACCTATTGCGGGTTTTCAGTGGGAAGGCCTTCACTACGCGAATCGGAACGACTTAGATTCGATGCTTCGCAATTATATCGGGGCTGTTTTCACCGATGCGGTGTGGACAGAGATTCAGGCCAAACTTTACGCCCTCGATTGGTTCGATTCGATTAATCCCGTCGCACTGCCTGCCGGCGATTCAAAAGACAAGATAATCATCAAATTCATTGT
>CAYXOW010000111.1:0-6539 GCA_964466815.1 uncultured Treponema sp. | reverse complement strand
AGAAAGGTTACCCTGACGCAAAGATTACCTATGAAACCAGCGCTTCTCCACAAGATGCATCTCGCATAATTCTTACGTTCAAAGTGAACGAAGGCACCGCTGTCGTCGTTCGAAAAATACTTTTTTCAGGCAACACTGTTTTCTCATCGCAGACGCTTAAAGGGCAAGTTACTCTCAAAGAAGCTGCGCTCTTTCAAAAAGGAGCATTCGAAGAGTCAAAACTTACAGAGAGCAAAACGGCGATCGAAGATTTCTATGCGAGCAAGGGATATGTAGACGCAAAAGTCATAGATGTCTTGAGAAATTATACCAAGGATCCATCAAATCAGAAAAACTACCTCGATATAACCTTCGTCATTACAGAGGGGATACTTTGGACCTTTGGCGGTGTGACGTTTGAAGGAAATACGATTTTTTCTACCTCTAAGCTCGCATCGCTTATTACGCTTAAAAAGGGTGATCCGCTCAATATGAAAGCGCTCCAGGCGGACAAGCAAAAGATCGATGATCTGTACTATGAATCAGGCTACATCTTCAATTCGATTACGATGACGCAACAGCGCGATGAAACCACCCATAGCATTGCCTTCACGATCTCTATTGTCGAACGCGACAGGGCGCACATAGGGAGTATTTCATTTAAAGGGAATACTAAAACAAAAGACTATGTCATCGCCCGCGAAATTCCTCTTGAGGTTGGCGAAGTATTTTCAAAATCCAAGATAATCGATGGGCTCAGAAACCTTTACAACCTTCAGTATTTTTCTTCGGTTGAACCGGAAATTCATCAGGGAAGTGTCGGGGATCTTATGGATCTTGTCTTCAATGTCGAAGAAATGAGTACTGCGCAGATTCAATTTGGTCTCACACTCACAGGGCTCGGCCAGACTTCGTCGTTTCCTGTCTCTGGTTTCGTGAAATGGAATGACACCAACCTCGGCGGCACCGGCAAGAATCTTCAGGTCAACATGACACTTTCTCCCGATGAGCAGAGCATCGACACTTCGTTTGGGCAAAATTGGCTCTTCAATAAACGCATTTCCCAAAGCTTAAGCTTTACGGTAAAACACGCACTCTCCCAGACTGCCCAGGATTCCATTGCACCGATTTTTTCATCCGAAGACATCCCCGACCCCTACACTTCCCTGGGAAGCGGCACCAACCAGTGGGATGGATTGCTCTCTTCAGTCCCCGACAGCTATATGATGAAATATGATGACTACACATTCAGTTTAGGCTATTCGACAGGATATACGTTCAAAATTCCGAGCGCCGATATTGGCATTGCCGGTGGAGTCTCTTCCGGATTGAGCATGTCTTCCTACGATGCGACCAAATACCGCCCTTATGAGAAGGAGATGCGCGATTATAACGGCGCTTGGGTACTCAAGAATTCTATATTCGGTCGTGTGTACCTCAACCATCTTGATTATTGGTACAACCCTGCAAAAGGTTACTTCCTGAGCCAGCGGCTCACCTACACAGGTTTCTTGCCCATAGAGCGTCAGTTCTATATCCGATCCGATACCAAGGCTGAGGCATACGCGACACTTTTTTCCATTCCGTTTTCCCCAACGTGGATATTTGCACCCGTTGTAGGCGTACATAGCGGCGTGCAGTATCTCCTTGCGCAACCATTTGCCCCACTCACCGTCACAAAAGATTGGGTCTATCTCGATGGAACATTCAATGTGAGAGGTTGGAAATCGCTCTATGGAGCAAAAGGTACGTTTGTATGGGAAAATTGGCTCGAGCTCCATCTGCCGGTTGTGCCACAGGTCCTCAGTATCGATGGGTTCATAGACGCAGGAGCCATGCGCACGGAGAATGGATGGCTGGACATGACCCTCGATTCGCCGGCTGTACCTTCTACAGGCGCCAACACACTGACTTGGAGAAATTTCGCCTTTTCGACAGGTTTTGGTGCCAGGTTTGTAATTGCGCAATTCCCCTTCCGCTTTTACCTTGCAAAACGCTTTGTATTTGACGGTTCCACGATCACGTGGAAAACTGCTCCCGGTTCGTTTGACTTTGTATTGAGCATTACGCAGCCTCTCTACTGAGCATTGCTGGTTTGCTGAGACGACTGAGTGCACTCAGATAAAAGAAAAGGCCGCTTCTTGTATCGTGAGAAGCGGCCTTTTATAATGTTCGCATGCCGGACACCACAAGCTCCATGCTCGATCAGTACCGTCAGATCAAAGCACAACATCGCGATGAGATACTTTTTTTTCGCCTCGGTGACTTTTATGAAATGTTTAACGAGGACGCGCTTGAGGCGAGTTCTCTCCTCGATCTCACGCTCACAAAGCGGCAGAATCAACCTATGTGCGGCATTCCCTATCACGCAGCAAAAACATATATCGCGAGGCTTTTAAGAGCAGGTAAGAAAATAGCGATCTGCGAGCAAAAGCCTTCAATCGGGAAACGAGGCCTCATGAGTCGGGAAGTGATCGAAGTGATAACTCCCGGTACCGCTGTCGAAGATGATTATCTAGAACAGAGCACCAATAATTATCTCGCAAACATCTGCGTCTTGCATAATTCACTCTGCTTTGCGTACCTCGATGTTTCTACAGGAGAATTTAAAGCATACTCTTTGCCCATCAAGGGAGGGACACTCAACGAAGAGAACTTGCACGCTGAACTCTATCGTCTGAATCCTCGTGAAATACTAGTGCAACAATCAATTCTCGATGATCCAGCGCTCTTCCGCGTGCTTCGTGAGAGTGGAGCAATGCTCAACCCTCAACCCGACTGGACCTACGATCCAGTTCACGCCGCAGAAGTGCTCAATCGAAAGTTCGGAACAATCTCGCTCAAGGGGTTTGGCTTTGACGACAGCGACCCCGCCCTCGTCGCCGCAGGCAATTTACTCGAATATGTGCAGGAAATGATACACCAAGACCCGCAGCACATTCGGCGACTACAGCGCTATGAACAACAATCGTTTGTACTCCTCGACGAAGCGACAAAGCGAAATCTGGAACTCGTCAGAAACTTAAGCGATTCAAGTCGCCGAGATACGCTGATCGATGTAATCGACGCAACAAAAACTGCCGGTGGCGCTCGAATGTTGCGACAGTGGCTCTTTGAGCCGCTACGGAGTAAAAAAGCTATCGACGATCGTCTGGAGGCGGTCGGTTTTCTCTATCATGATCAAATACTTCTCGCAGATATTCGAAAATTGCTCTCTGGAATCCTCGATACTGAGCGCCTTATATCTCGACTCGCGATGGACAAGGCTCATGCGAAGGATTTGAGGGCGCTCCATGATTCGATGGATTTGGCCCTGAGACTCTTTGAACTCCTAGATACTGTGGAATCTCCCAGTGCCCTTCGTCCTAATTTACCCCAGGAGTACGTAGAAGCGTGTCGAAATACGATCGATATCATTGAAGCGGCAATTCTCGACGATCCTTCCGTTCTTCTCACTGAAGGGAATATTATCCAAAATGGGTATAATAGCGAACTCGATGAATTGCGCAATGTCCACCGCAACACAAAAGCTGTACTCGAAGAGTACCTGGCGGAAGAAAAGCTCCGCACTGGCATTCAGAACTTACGCATCCGCTATAATCGAGTTATCGGGTATTATCTCGAAGTCACTCGAGGCAATCTCGCGTCTGTACCAGCGCACTTTATTCGGAGACAATCGCTCGTCGGGGGAGAGCGCTATTCTACAGAGCAGCTCGGTGAACTGGAGAGTAAAATCAATGGCGCCCAAGAAAAAATTGTTGAGCTTGAACGTCAACTCTTTCTGGATGTGAGAGAAAGCCTGAAAAAATACCTTTCTGGTCTTTTGGAATGCTCCCAAGCCGTATCGCGAATAGACTGTATCGCTTCGCTCGCTCAAACCGCTACTGAAGAGCGCTACACACGCCCTGAGATTTCGGAAGATCTGGAGATTCACATTCAGGGGGGTCGTCATCCTGTGGTCGAGCGGTGTTTGCCCTATGGAGACTTCGTTCCAAATTCGCTCTCCCTTTCAAGGCAGAATGAGTGGTTTGTTCTCATCACCGGGCCTAACATGGCCGGTAAATCGACAGTGCTTCGTCAAACGGCGTTGATCGTTCTCCTTGCACACATTGGAAGCTTCGTACCTGCGGATTCGGCGCGGATCGGACTTGTGGATAAAATATTCTGCAGAGTTGGCGCTCAAGATAATCTTGCGAGGGGAGAGAGCACTTTTTTAGTCGAAATGCATGAGACCGCTTTTATTTTGAACACTGCGACCGAAAAAAGCCTTGTGATTATGGACGAAGTGGGGCGAGGTACAGGTACGCTCGATGGTGTATCGATCGCGTGGGCGGTAAGTGAATATCTCATTCGACATTTGAAATGCCGGACACTCTTTGCAACCCACTACCACGAACTCACGACGATGGGTGTTTCGGGGATGCGGAATATGAAGATGGCTGTATTCGAGCGCGATGGGTCAATAGCCTTTCCAAAACGACTCGAAGAGGGCGCTTCAAGCGGTTCATACGGTATCCATGTCGCTCGGCTGGCGGGCTTGCCTGATGACGTGATTCTTAGAGCCTCAGCCCTCGAATCCCAATTCAACAAGCTGGAGAAGGATTTCGGCAGCGATTTAGTAGGTAAGAGGCAAATCGAAGGTAAGACGATCGATATCAAGCTTGGAGGCGAACGATACTCTGCGACAGATACGGCTTCACAGGGTTCATCGTCCCACCTGGATGAAAGATCGAGCAAAGAGCCGAATGCTGAGCTCTTCAGTAATGAAGATTTAGTCATCACTACTCTCCGTGGTATCGATATCGACACAATGACTCCGCTCCATGCGCTCCAAATGCTCGCTACATTTGTCGAACAGCTGAAAAAAACAAAATAATTCACGAATTTCTGTCCGAAAGCTTTGAAGCGGGACAGCGCTTTTTACGCACCTATATTTTGGTGTCTATAGTAAGGAGCACTCGCGTACATCGCCTCGGATTTTATCTTGGGAGTACTCTGCGCATTGTGCTACCGCAGAGGTGCGTACTCTGTGATAGCATCGTTTATGAGAGCCCATGGCGTCCTGCGCCGCTTTGTGAACAATGTGAAGCCGGACTCGAGATAATCGTTGAACCTCGCTGTTCGAGCTGTGGGAGGCCGCTTCTCAGCGAACATCAGCTCTGTATAGAGTGTCGGAATACAGAGCACACTGATCTGAAGATTGTACCGATTTTTATGTATCGTGGTGCTGTGGCGAATCTTATACATCACTACAAGACAGGTGAACGGCTATCGCTCGCACGATATTTCTCACTTAGGCTCACTCCACTCATTCATGATTTATGCGCACAGAAAGGCCTTGCCTCAATCGAAGTGACGCTTGTTCCGATACCGCCACGGCTTGAAAAATTGAGGTCCGGGAAATGTGATCAGGTTGGCATACTCGCCCAATCCCTCAATCGCATCGGTTTCATGACCGCAAATGCGCTCGTTCGGCTTCCGCACAGTGTGCAACAGAAGACTTTGGCGCGCGCCGATCGATTTAAAAACGCTTCAAAAGCGTATGCGCTGAAGTCTTCTAAAGTGCCAAAGCATATCATTCTCATCGATGATGTTGTCACTACTGGCGCGACACTGTATGCGTGCGCCGATATTCTCAGGAAGGCTGGATCAAATGTCGTCGCTGCGGCCGTAATCGCTGCAGATTAGTTCGTCGATTCGCCTGACGATTCGCTATTGACAGATATGAACCTTGACGAATGTATTTAAAAAGCCTATACTACACTCAAAATAAAGTATGAGTGATTCTTTTTTGCAGCATGCAGGAAGGGTCGTGCGAACGGCTCTTTTTTTATTCCCTCTCGATGAGAGGTGAATGAGGCGGCCGATATCCGAAGTTCAGATGTTGCTGCCGCACCTGCGTGGCTAAAACCGCATTGCGTGGTTTTGGTGAGTATGCGCTTCTCTTTGAGTTGCAAAATCATCGACATCGAAGCACATCACAAAAAGAAGGCACGGAAGAATCCGGCGCGGTTCACCCATGCGCATGAAAAGGGTGTCGCTGAGAAATTCTTGAGTGGAGAGTAGATGAGCGAAAAAGATTTAGAGCGAGAGATCGAGGAACTCTTGAAAGCGATCAATCTCGATTTGCTGGAGTTTTCTGTGGCGCGCCGACGGGGTGCCGTGCATGTCAAAGCGGTCATCTACAGTCCGACGGGTACGGGCACCGACGAATGCGCAAAAGCCCATCGTCTCATGCTGCCTCGCGTGCAAATGGCGCTTGGAGACCAGGATCCCTACATCGAAGTGTACAGCCCCGGGATCGACAGAGTGTTGCGAGGCGAGCGCGAGTGGAGAGCCTTTACCGGACGGCATGTGAAGTATCTGCTCGCTGGTGAATCGGAGTGGCGGACAGGTCGGCTACAAGGCTATGAGAATAACATCGTGAAAATCGCGGTGAATGATACAGTGAATGATATACCTATTGCTTCGATAGTAAAGGCGAAGCTTGATTCAACGCATGAGGGAGAAGACGCTCATGGCATCTGAAATGGCAGAAGCAATCCGGCAATTGATCTCTG
>CAYXOW010000110.1:799-7972 GCA_964466815.1 uncultured Treponema sp. | reverse complement strand
TTCGTGGAAACGCTTGCGGGCATCGCGGCCCTGCGCCACGCCGGCATTTCTACGCAGACCAACACCACCATCACTCGCGCGAACATCGACCACGTGGGCGCGATGCCCGCATTCCTCGCGTCGCTCGGCATATCCCGCTTCGCGATGAATCTCTTCATTCCCACGATACCGGGGCCTTGGGCTGATAGGCTTTTTGTGCCCTACGAGGAGATCGGCCCCTACGTCGACGAGGTGTCCAAGGCTGCCCGCGCGCTTGACATGACCTTCTTCTGGTATAGCCCGACCCCCTTCTGCACCTACAATCCCATCGCGCGCGGCCACGGCAACAAGAGCTGCGCCGCTGCGGATGGACTCATCTCGGTCGCGCCCGATGGCGCGATACTGCCCTGTTCTTCTTGGGATGAGCCTATCGGTAATCTCTTCGATCAGTCCTTCCGCGCGCTATGGTTCTCGGATCGCGCGCGGTTTTACAAAGAAAAACATTTCGCGCCCGAGCCGTGCCGCGACTGCGCCAGCTTCACCGCCTGTCAGGGAGCTTGCCCACTCTACTGGCGCTACACGCACACGGAGCCCTGCGGTCTTGCCGCACGCAAGGAGTATGTATGAATTCGGCAGTTATTCGTTACAGAATTCCAGGCCTCGGAACGACTTCTCGCCTCATCCTTTTCGGCGCCTTTGCATTCGGGGGCATTTTGGCGCAGATCTTCTGGAAGGGCGCCGGGCTCGTTGTCGGCCCTATTCTTCTTGTCGCACCCCTCGCGCTCCTCGCCGCAAAACCTTGGACCAACAAACCAAAGGACATCGGCGAAGAGGATTGGCAGCCCGTCACCGACGCCGAACTCGACAGGATCGCCGACGCGTTCAAGTCGACGCGCACCATCAAACTGCCGCTCTGGTACCGCTCTGGCTTCGGCGTGCCGTTTACGATCGCCCTCGGAGTAATCGCCGCTGCGCTGGGCAGCGCCCTCACCCTCTCCGGGCTGATCGCGACCGACGCGCTCATTCTCCTCTGGCCGAGCCTCAACTTCCTTAAAATTCGCCTCTGGATTCCCCGCGATTTCGAGATGATCATGAAGGCGCTTCAGGCCGCACGCTCAGTAGCTTTGCCTCCGGACATCGTCTGCACGCCCTACCTGCGCCTCGACCGCGACGACCAGGGCCTCCGCATCCCGGAGAGCGCCCGCCTCATGTTCGAACCTCGGCGCAAACCCGACGATCTCGTGGGAGTCCAGATGCAGGTGGCAATCAACAAGGGGCCGAACGGGCAGGTGCCCTACCTCTACGCGGTGGTGCTGACGCACGGACAGGGAGCGACGTGGAAGAAAGCCAGCAGTTTCCGCGCCAGCGGCTACGCGATCGAGCCAGGCGGAGACGAGAACTACGGTACGGTCGTAATCCGCCAGCGCACAGAAGGCGGCGGTTACCACACTACGGCGGACGATTGTCGAAAGCTGGTTGAGCTCGTGGTCGAGCTGTTATCGCGGCTGTAATCTGGCGTAACGCGTGCGGGGAATGCCTCGCTCGCGCGGACTCCATGCAAAACTGCGCGCTCCCGACCAGATTCGCTCCAGTTTACCGCCTCGCGATTCTACAGCCACTTCTCCCAGTACCCTACGTCGATCCAACGGCCGTGCTTGTAGCCGACTTCGGTAAAATGAGCTGCTTTCTTAAAGCCGAACTTTTCGTGGATCGCGATGCTCTTTTCGTTGGGTAGCGCGATCACCGCCATGAGCGCGTGGAGCTTGAGCGCGTCCAGCCGGCGCAGAAGCTCAGCAATCAGGGCGGTGCCGATGCCCTTTCCAAGATGGTGTACACTGACATAGATTGTCGTCTCAGCGACAAATCTGTAGGCCGAACGATCCTTCCAGCGGCTTGCATATGCGTAGCCCAGAATTGAACCCTCAGATTCATAGACAATCCATGGGTAGTGGAGCTCAGTTGCCTCGATGCGGCGGGCCATCTCTTCGTGACCCACAGGCTCTTCCTCAAAGGAAATTTCCGTGTTTTGCACATAGTAATTGTAGATTTCGGAGATGTGCGCGGCATCTTCGAGCCGCGCGCTTCGAATTTTTCCACTCTGCATATAGGTTCTCCTGCCTCCTCCATGATACCTCGGCGCACGCTTCGGATCGAGGTTCTTATCGTTCGTTAATTTAAATGATATTATTTTATTTAATTGCATAAGATACATCGAAAACGCCGCGTGCGCGCGAGTTTGGACAACCGCCGCAGCGCGTCACGACCGCAAAAGATCATCGCGGTACAGGAGCCACCAAATGAAGATCTTGATTGCCTACATTTCTAAAACCGGCACCACAGAGGAAATCGCGCGCAAGATTGCCGTGATCCTTAAGGAAAGGTCCGACACAGACGGGAGTAGCGTGCTGATCGATGTGCTTCCAATCTCTGAAGTCGACAGCGCCCTTCTCCAGGACTACGACCGCATCATTCTCGGCAGTCCGATCAACGGCATGAAGGTGCTCCCTGAATTCAAAGCATTCGTCGGAGAGAAGATAGCAGGTTTGGGAAAGCGTATCGATCTCTTCATTGTCTCGTATATGTTCGAGCGCGGACGAAAAATGTGGCGCAACGCGATCCACAAAGATGCCAAGCAGACTCGCGCACTCGCGGGCGCTTCTTCGGTGGAAATTTTCGGCGGCCGCATTGCCAAGCCTTTGCCTGGCTTCGCGCGCGTCATCTTCGGAGTTCCCGCCGACCTGCCCCTCGACCAGCGCGATTGGGCAAAAATCGAAGCATGGGCGAAGGCGTTGTGAGCGACGCGCCCCACACTACAATATAGTAGATTTTCTGCTGGCTCCCCGTTTATTTCACAAATTCTATCCGCTCGATGTCGGTGAGTGGAATAGTGGCGATTCTGCCGTCTTTGAGGATAATGTTGATTGCAGTGATCGCGCCGGTAGTCGACGTTGTCGAACCTCCAAAGAAATCCGATGGTGTTCCACCCTTCGTGAATTGCTTGGCCAGAACGCTAGGGTCGGCACTCAACAGTGCAAAATCCTGGGAACCTAAGGCCTGATCAAATACCGCAAGTTCATCGATGCTGCCCGGAAAGGAGCCACAGGATCTATCTCCCCAGGTGAGGCTCCCCAGTACGAAGTCGACCTGGAAATGACGGTCGCGTTGGAATAATAGAAGGTGAGCTTGTTTGCGGCTCCGTAACCTCAGGAGGGGTTGAGAAAAACGATGTATCCATCGTATGAGCCTGCCTGGTGTCTGCGCAACACCACCGCTTCTCCATCGCTGTATCCTGGCGCGGTGCGCAGCCAGAATGAGAGACTGAAATCTCCGGAAAACGCCTCAAGTATTCCATTGCCGACAGGAGTAAAAGAATCGTATGAGATCGGTCTCGGCAAAGCTCCTACCGCCGAGAACGCGAGCGCACACAGCAGCATCGCTACAGCAGCCCTTCTCATACGATCTCATCACGCCTCAACCTGGTGTGCGAAATTGCTCAATTATCACTGATTCCCGACAAATCGCAGATCACTCAGCTCGATGCCGGTATCGCTCTGGCCTTCGCGGACCTCGATCAGGCCTGTGCCGGCAGGCACGCTGAAAGTAAAATTTCGGCCGCCGCTCGGGCCCCAGCCCTGGTCTTCGTTGTAGACTTCCGCCTTTTCCTTGTTCGTCGCGGCGTTGATATAGCTCTGACTGCGGTCTCCTGCTTTCATTATGAGCGTATTGGTGATGAGCGGCGAATCGCCGGGATGATCGTTCCAAAGCGTAAAATACAGCGTTCCGCCCTTATTGTCAGGAAGGATGATCGTGCCCGAGGAGTAGCCGTAGTAGCGCCTGCCCGTGCTCTTCCCGGTAAAAATCCTGCCGAGATCCACGAGCACGCGATCCGATGTGCGAACCTTCGGCTTAAATGAGATCATCACCGGCATACCCGTGCTGAACTGAATATCCGATAGCTCGATCCCCGTCATGGAACCCGCGCTGTCAAACTGAACTCTGCGGACTCCGGCGGGAAGTTGAATCGTCACTTCGCCTCCTCCTGCGGGCCCCCAGCCCTCGTCCTCCAGGTAGGATTCCTCAAGATCCATGGAAGTCGTGTACTGCTGGAGCACCTCCTTCCTCGATCCGATGGTAAGATTGAGCTTGTTGAGCGTCCACGCCTGGCCCTTCGGTTGGTCGTTCCAGAATTTGAAACTGAGATATCCACCCTGCGCATTCGGCAGATGGATTATGCCACCTTGGTACCCGTAAAATTTTTTGTCTGTACTTTTCCCACTGAATACGCGTCCCACTTCGATGACAGGATCTCCTGGACTTCTCATCACATCGATCGCGTAACTGCCGGACGGCAGTGCGAGTCCTTCGAAAAATTTAATGTCCGAGATCTCGATGCCTGTTTCGCTCCCCTGATTGTTGTACTCGATTCTGTCGATACCGGCCGGTATCGCGAGCCGAACGCGCTGGACTCCGCCCGCGCCCCAGCCTTGGTCTTCGGCGTAAGGCTCGACAATCTGGTTTCGCGTTACGTAGCTCTCTATCGATATCTTCTGCCCCGCGATTTCTGTGTTGAAAAAGTTGAGCACCGATGTGCCGCTCATGGGAACATCGTTCCAGATATTGAAGGCAAGAATGCCGCCCTTCTTCGAAGGCAGCGTTATAAGCCCGCTCATATAGCCATAGTATCTCGCGCCCGTTCTCGCGCCGTGGAATACCCGGCCAACCTCGATCGAGATGCCGTTCTCGGTCTCCACCGCATACATCGGCGCGATCACGACGAATGCCACCACGCAGAATGCGAGCACGATCCCACACTTTTTCATATTGGCGCCTCCCATGCTATTCACCAGTATAGTGCGTCAAATATCGAATTACAAAAAAGGTATGGGATATGTTAATTTCAATTAAAGCCTACTTTTAGTCTAGTTGTCCGAAAAAATGGAGCAGTTTCATGGTTGATCCCTTATTGTGCGTCTACGCGCATGATAATCCAAAATCCGCGACTATCTTGCGGATTTTTGCCATTTTTCCGCAGGAGAGGTGCGGAATTTCGACATTCAGCGCCATGGCTCCAGCGACTCATCCCCTAAGGCAAGCCCGATTTCAGCGGCAAAGCGCTGGTCAAGCAGAGTCTGAACCAGGCCCGCGTGGTGGTTCGAACTCACTGGATTCGCGCCAAGCACGCAGCAGCGCTTCAGGTTCTTTCAACTTAATGCCTTCTCGAGAAACCTCGGCCCACTCGCGGTCCAGAAGGAGCTTGCGGACATTGCTCACCTGACCGAGACTCACGCCCGACGCGAGCTGCAGATCTTTCACTTTCCACGCACGCAGCGGCGGCGTTAAAAGCACCTCTAGGACTCTGCTCGCCTTCGCCGAGAAGAGAGAGCGCAGGGAGCGCTTTTCCTTGAAAGGATTGTCCTGAGCCCTTATATCGATGAAAACCTGATCGAAACTCACGTGTACATTACCGGCGAGGTCTACATAGCCGAGCCCCTCCTCTCTGCAGAGTCTCCGGGATTCTTCGGAAAGAAAGGGAGCGGCGAACAGGGCATATCTGTTCGTCGTACCTGACTCGGCGCGCGCGCCCTTGAGCGCGCCCTTGAGAGCCCCCTTCATGAGAGGAATCGCACTGCGGACTTCTCTTGGCTGACCATTCAGCCTGCACCCCACGATCCACTCCCAATGCCGGTCGCCGACTTTCATGCTGAGAACAAGGTCCGGCCGATACCCGCCCGAAGTCTTTTCCTGTCGCCACGACCGCAGAGTGAGGAAAGGCACCGACGAACAAAGCTCCTTCAACGTAAAAAGTATCTTGTCCTCGAGGTCGCGCAATTTCAATTTTTTCGCCTGTTCCATTCTTCGTTGAAACTAGGGTATTTGCTGAAATTTGTCAATGATTTCAGTAAAAACTATTATTTCAACAAATAAAATGATGGGTGCCTCGATCCAAAATCGATAAAAACGAACGTGGCTTGTATGAAAAAAAATACATCCTGTTGTAGTTCAACCAGGCGCCAATACTAATTTTTAAAGCAGGATTATGCTGCAGCGTCGCGCACGCAACCTATTCAACCTTTCAAACCGCAAAGGCGCGGAAATATCCTTGAAATTGCCACTAATCCTTCTTTCCAAATGTAGATTTCACAAGAACAAATGTACTAGGGTAATTACCTTGACCCGATGTTCGTTCACTATGATTCTAAAGCTTTGTACCCTCAATATGATTGTAGAAACCTGAAGCTACATAATAGAAAGAATATGATGCACCATTTTCGATTTCATACTTTGCTGAAAAATTCCCTGCTGGAGCCTCGACATAGATCGTAAAATCCTTAGGATTCGATAAGTTGACGGTATAATCGAGATACCCCGAGGTTGGGAAAAAGTCGCCATACTTCAAGCCTACACCCCCTTCGCTCGGGACCATCCCTGTGACATAAATAGTTATCGGTCCTGCATCATCAATATTCATATGGCCCAGCATAAGATGTATTGTGTAACTCTTTGTCGCCAGACTGCAGCCGGAAAATCCGACCATGATAATGAATACGAGAAAAATCCCTGCTATGTGCAACCAACGCGCCTTTTTCATGCATACACCTCATAATCAATAATATTTACGCATAGATTAGCTAAAGTATAGAAGATAAAAGTTGGGAATTGCAAGTTTATTTTATTATTAGTCAAGTTCATTCTCGTCGGATCGACCGCCGCCTGCGCCGCGCGCCCCTCCGCCCTCAAACACATCGGGGTTGCGGAGAACATCGCGGGGCTTGGAGCCCTGGGCGGGACCGACAATGCCCTTTTCTTCCATCATTTCTACGAGGCGCGCGGCGCGGTTGAAGCCGATCTTGAGGCGACGCTGGATGTAGCTCACGGAGGCCTTGCCCTGCTGGAGGACAATTTCGAGGGCCTTCTGGAAGAGCGGATCGCTGCCGTCTTCGTCGAAGAGCGAGGGCTCGTCCATCTCTTCTTCGTCGATGAAGATTTCCTCGTCGATGTACTCGGGCTCGCCGAGAGTTTTAACATGGGCGACGACACGCTCAACTTCCTCTTCGGAGACGAAAGCGCCCTGCATGCGGACAGGGAAGGGGTCCTGGGCGCCGGAGAAGAGCATGTCGCCGCGGCCGAGGAGTTTTTCGGCGCCCACCATGTCGATGATGGTGCGGCTGTCGAATTTACTCGCCACCATGAAGG
>CAYXOW010000110.1:498-761 GCA_964466815.1 uncultured Treponema sp. | reverse complement strand
GTCGATGCTGGGGCGCTGGGTGGCGAGGACCAGGTGGATGCCCACCGCGCGGGACATTGCGGCGAGGCGCGCCAGGGTAGCTTCGAGCTCTTTGCCCGTGGTCTGCATGAGGTCGGCGAACTCGTCGATGATAACCACGATGTAGGGAAGTTTTTCCTGCGCGAGGTTGCGCTCGCGCACGCGGCGGTTGTAGGAGCGGATGTCGCGGACGCCGAGGCCGTCGAGCATTGAGTAGCGCCGCTCCATCTCGCAGATACAGTACT
>CAYXOW010000110.1:232-475 GCA_964466815.1 uncultured Treponema sp. | reverse complement strand
GGCTTGGAAGGCCTTCTTCGCCTCGGTGACGACGGGCGTCAGCAGGTGGGGTATGTCGTTGTAGAGTTTGAGCTCGACGATTTTTGGGTCGATGAGCATGAGTTTGACTTCCTCTGGCGTGCGTTTGTAGAGCACGGAGAGGATAATCGAGTTGACGCAGACGGACTTGCCCGAGCCTGTAGCACCTGCAATGAGGAGGTGCGGCATCTGGGTAAGGTCGACGAGCTGCACTTCGCCCGTGAT
>CAYXOW010000110.1:0-222 GCA_964466815.1 uncultured Treponema sp. | reverse complement strand
AGGGCGACCGGTATCTCCATTTTAGTCTGGCGGAACATTTCGCTCTCGATGAGTTCGCGCAGCGAGACGATGGAGCGGCGCTCGTTGGGCACTTCGATTCCGACCGCGTGCTTGCCCGGGATGGGTGCCACGATGCGGACGCTGGAGGCGGCGAGACGGAGCGCGATGTTGTCGCTGAGGTTGGTGATCTTCGAGATCTTGACGCCATGGGCTGGGAGTATC
>CAYXOW010000109.1:0-8489 GCA_964466815.1 uncultured Treponema sp. | reverse complement strand
CCGTAGGCCAGCAGTTGGGCCAGTTTGCCCTCGGGCACCTGCCGCGGCACGAAGATGAAGGCCCGCAGGCCGGCCACCGCCGCGGCATGGGCCAGGCTGGTCGCCGCGTTGCCGGTCGAAGCGCAGGCCAGCGCGGTGCGGCCCTCCTGCACGGCCCGGGCGACGGCCACCGCGCTGGCCCGATCCTTGAAGGAATTGGAGGCGCTGCGGCCCTCGTCTTTCAGCCGCAGGCGGGCCACGCCCAGGGCCTCGGCCAGCCGCGGGGCCTCCAGGATCGGCGTCCAGCCGACGTGCGGGACCGGGGGGCGGTCCGCGTTCTCCACGGGCAGCAATTCACGATAGCGCCAGATGGAGAAGGGGCGATCCGCCAGGGCGTCCCGGTGGAGGGTCCGGCCGGCCGCCTCCAGGTCGTAACGAACGTCCAGGATGCCCTCGTCGGGCCCGCAGGCCGGGCACGTCCAGGGGCCGCCTTCCGGATAGTCGGCCCCGCAGACGACGCAGCGGAGATTCACGACGAGCGACATGGTGAGCTTTCCTGCTTCCCGGTGGGCTACGGTAGTGTAAGCCCCGGTGCTTGCCAAGTGAACCACGGCCCCGGTAGGCTGGGTCGCCCGAGTTGGGAGCTGGCCGACCTCGGTTTATCCTTCTGGGAAGTCTTCAGTGAGCCATCCCACATTGATCAATGAGCAGGTTCTCGAACAGACCGCCGAGCGCTGCCGGGCCCGCGGTATCATCATCCCCACCTTCGCCCAGCAGCGCGACCCGACCCGGGTGCCGGACGGCATCCGCCGGCGACTCCGCCACCTCGGCCTGAGCGAGGTCCATCCGCTGAACCTCTTCCGCATCACCTGGAAGAACGAGGCCGTGGAGCACGGCGGCGGCTTCGGCCACGGAACCTGGCTGGAGTTTCCCGAGTCCCTGACCGGCGTGCCGGCGCGGATCGTCGGGCTGGTCGGCCGGTTCTTCCCGACCGGCGCGCACAAGGTGGGCGCGGCGTTCGGGTGCCTGGTCCCGCGCCTGGTCTCCGGGCAGTTCAACCCCGTCACGCAGAAGGCCGTCTGGCCGAGCACGGGCAACTACTGCCGCGGGGGGGCCTTCGATTGCGCCCTGCTGGCCTGCACCGCCGTGGCCATCCTGCCGGAGGAGATGTCCCGCGAGCGGTTTGAATGGCTCCGGTCCATCGGTGCGGAAGTCATCGCCACGCCCGGCTGCGAGTCGAACGTCAAGGAAATCTACGACCAATGCTGGGAGATCCGGCGCACCCGTCCGGAATGCGTGATCTTCAATCAGTTCGAGGAATTCGGCAACGCGATCTGGCACTACCACCTGACCGGCCCATTCGTCGAGGAGGTCTTCACGCGGCTGGCCGCTCCGCGCGACCGGCTCGCCGCTTACGTTTCCGCCACCGGCAGCGGCGGCACCATCGCGGCCGGCGACTACCTCCGCACCCGCTTCCCGCTGCTGCGGGTCGTCGCCACCGAGGCCCTGCAATGCCCCACGTTGCTCCGCTGCGGCTTCGGCGGACACCGCATCGAGGGCATCGGCGACAAGCACATCCCGTGGATCCACAATTTCCGCGACACCGACGCGGCGGTCGGCGTCGACGACGAGCTGCCGATGCGCTTTATCCGGCTCTTTAACGAGCCCGAGGGCCGCAAGCTCCTCGTGGAGGCGGGCGCCGACCCCGCCGCCGTCGCAAAGCTGGACTGGCTGGGCATCTCAGGCGTGGGCAATCTCCTCGCCGCCATCAAATTCGCCAAGTACTACGAACTGGGCGAAGACGACATCGTCTTCACGATGTTCACCGACTCCATGGCGATGTACCAGTCGCGCCTCGCGGAACTCACCGCTGAGCGCGGCGCCTACGATCAGCGCCAGGCTGACCGCGACTACGATCGCCTCCAGGGCGTCTCGGTGGACTATGTCTTCGACATGAGCCACACCGATCGCCGTCGGGCACACAACCTCAAATACTTCACCTGGATCGAGCAGCTGGGCAAGGACCTCGCCGAGCTCCGCGCGCAGTGGGACGACTACCGCGCCTACTGGGGCGGCCTCCACGCGCAGGTCGGTGCGCTCGATGCCCTCATCGAGGACTTCAATGCGGAGATACTGAAGTGATTCTCCTTCGAGACTGTTTCGCGGTCGCGGTGCCGGCACACGATGCCAACGTGGCAGGCGAGGCAGGCGTGTTAGCCGCGCAACCCAGCGCGCAGCCGAAAAACCGCCGCCGCTTCGATCTCCTTCGCGGCGTCGATATCCTTATCGACGGCAACCGCATCGCGAAAATCGGCACGAACCTCGCAGTGCCTGCGCGCTCGCCTGGCAGCGCACCTTCGGGTACGCTCTCCAGCCTCACCGTCATCGACGCATCGCGCCATGTCGTGCTGCCGGGCCTCGTCAACACGCACCATCACTTTTACCAAACGCTCACTCGCAACCTGCCGGCAGTGCAGGACGCGAAGCTCTTCGACTGGCTCGTCTACCTCTACGAGATATGGAAATACCTCGATCCAGAGGCGGTGTACTGGTCGAGCATGCTCGCCATGGCCGAACTCGCGAAGACCGGCTGCACCCTCACGACCGACCACCACTACCTCTACCCGACGGGATTCGAGGGCGACATCCCTTCCCTGCAGTTCCGCGCGGCCTCGGACATCGGCCTCAGATTCGCACCCACGCGCGGCTCCATGTCGCGCTCGAAAAAAGACGGGGGGCTTCCTCCCGACAGCACCGTCCAGGATGAGGACATCATCCTCGCGCACAGCGAAGAGACTCTGCGACTCTTCCACGATTCCGCGCCCGACGCGATGCGTAAGGTCGCTCTCGCGCCCTGCTCCCCCTTCTCCGTGAGCGAGGGGCTCATGAAGGATTCGGCCGCCCTCGCGCGGAAGTACGGCGCGCGCATCCACACCCACCTCGCCGAAACGAGCGACGAAGACGACTACTGCGTCCAAGTCTACGGCCGCCGCCCCCTCCAGGTGATGCGCGACTGCGACTTCGTAGGACCCGATGTCTGGTTCGCCCACGGCATCCACTTCAAAGACGACGAGCTCGACTTCCTCGCGGCCACCGGCACCGGTGTCGCCCACTGTCCCTCGTCGAACATGCGCCTCGGCTCCGGCATCTGCCGCGTGCGCGAAATGCTCGACCGCGGTGTTCCACTCGGGCTCGCCGTAGATGGCTCGGCCTCGAACGATACCTCGGACATGCTCGGGGAGGCCCGTCAGGCCCTCCTCCTCCAGCGCGTGCGGTATGGATCCAACGGTCTCACCGCAGGCGAAGCCCTCGACATCGCCACGCGCGGCGGCGCGCGACTTCTCGGCTTCGACCAGGCTGGTTCAATCGCCGAGGGAGCTCTCGCCGATCTCGCGCTCTTCGATGTGATGAAGCTCGAGTATGCGGGCGCGCTCTCCGACCCCCTTGCCGCCCTCATCTTCTCCGGCTACAACCACGGTGCCGACCACGTGATCGTCAACGGCGCCCAGGTCGTGCGCCACGGACTCCTCGTCGGCGCGGACGAAGAGCTGATTCGCCGCAACGCGCTCTTAGCCTGCGAGCGCATGTACACGAAAGCGGGCATTCTGTAAGATTGAAGTATTGGAGGACCAGATGGACGAACTTCGCTCATTGATCGGACAATTGCGTGGCAAGCGCATCAATATGGCAGGAAAGGACTTCCTTCTCACGTGGGAGAAGACCCGCGACGAGCTCGAGGCTACCTTCCTGGTCGCCGACATTCTGCGCGCCATGCGCGAGAAAAACATCAGTCCGCGCATCTTCGACTCGGGCATCGCCGTGTCGAACTTCCGCGACAACTCGACGCGCACGCGCTTTTCGGCGTGCGACCTTTTGGGCCTCTACATCCAGGATCTCGACGAGGGCAAGAGCCAGATCGCCCACGGCGAGACCGTGCGCGAAACCGCGAACATGATCAGCTTCCTCACCGAAGCCATCGGCATCCGCGACGACATGTACCTCGGCGAAGGCGACCGCTACCAGCGCGAATTCGGCGCCGCCCTCGACGACGGCGTGAAGGCTGGCGTGCTGCCCTCCCGGCCGACCATCGTCAACCTGCAAAGCGACATCGATCACCCCACCCAGTCGATGGCGGATTTTCTCCACCTCGCGCACTTCTTCGGCGGGCTCGATGCGCTCAAGGGCAAGAAGATCGTGATGAGCTGGGCATACAGCCCCTCCTACGGCAAACCGCTGTCGGTGCCCCAGGGGGTGATCGGCCTCGCGAGCCGCCTCGGCATGGACATCGTCCTCGCTCACCCGAAGGGCTACGACCTCATTCCCGACGTCATCGAACTCACGAAGAAACAGGCAGCGGCCTCGGGCGGAAGCTTCTCCTACACCGATTCGATGGATGAGGCATTTAAAGGCGCCGACATCGTCTACCCGAAGAGCTGGGCGCCCTACGACGTGATGCTGAAGCGCGTTCCGCTCCTGCACGCGGGCGATAAAGACGGCCTCAAGGCCCTCGAGAAAGAGGCGCTCGCCAACAACGCAAAGTATAAAGACTGGGAGTGCACCGAAGAGAAGATGAAGCTTACGAAGCGCGCCAGCAAGAATATGCCGCAGGCGCTCTACATGCACTGCCTCCCCGCCGACATCACCGACGTGTCCTGCGCCGCCGGCGAAGTCGCTGCCAGCGTCTTCGACCGCTACCGCGACGACACCTACCGCGAGGCGAGCTACAAACCCTACATCATCGCGGCGATGATGCTCCTCGGCAAGTTCGCCGACCCGGCCGAGCTCCTCGACCGCCTCGTCGCGCGCGCGACACCGCGCGTGTTCTGAGCATAAAAAAGGCAGACCATCAGCTCGGCGGTCTGCCTTTCATTTATTTCTTTTCACATCACTTTTTTGATTTCAATTTCGCCGTGGAACCCGACAATTTTTCTTTGAGTAGTTTGAACTCCTTCGATCCCGGCTTGATCCCCAATTCCTTCGCCAGCGCGCCCCATCCCTTCGATTTGTTGCTCTTGTAGAGATCGATGACAACGCTGATCGGCTTGCCTGACAGCTTCGAAAGCGCCGCCGCGAAGTACACTTCCGCAGGCGAGAGCCCCTGCGAAAGGGCAAGCGTAATGCTTGCGGCGGGCTGGCCTCACGCAAGACTCACCTCAGCCTGAAAACCAGCGAGATTCACCTGCGCGCTCGCATTCAGACTATTGAGGCCCGCATCTAAATCCGCGTCGCCGAGCCCGAAACTGATCGTCTGCGCGAATGCGCCAGTCCCGAGGATAAGCGCCATAAAGAGTGCCAACGTCACACTTCGATTCTTCATACCTGTACCGCCTTTCTTACTCCGAGTGTTGAAGTCGTTCATGTAGATATACTCTGAGAACTTCAGCCTGGTTGCAGACAATATCGCGCGAGGCGAAGAGAAGCGTGACCTTGCCCTCTCGGGCGCGCTCGAGCAGCATCGCGACCTCCTTGGGCGTGGCATCGAGCTCGGCGCGGTAGTGGGCCACGGGCTCGGCCCACCGCGCAGCGTCGCGCTTCGCGGGATCGTGGTCGCACAGGAGGCGCGTCTCGGCGCTTGGCGCGATGGCTTTGAGCCAGAGATCCGCTCCAACCTTCTCTTTGGTGAGTCCTCGTGGCCAGAGGCGGTCCACGAGGACGCGGAAACCGTCCGAGGGTTCGGGCGCCTCGTAGACGCGCTTGATCACGATATCAGGCACGCGCTGCCCCTTGCACGGACCGGACGCGCTGCGCGACGATGATCGAAATCACTATGAGCATCGCTGAAACGAGGGCGGCGATCCACACCGCCAGCGAATAGCTCGCGTCGACCTGCGCGCGCTTGATCACGATGCCCGCGTATGCCCACACCACCACGAGCGGCGCGGCAATTTGCCTTCGCAGGATCGAGAAGCCGAGCGCCACCGCGAGGCCTGCCGCGATCACGATCACCGTCCAGACACGCGGATCGATGCCCCAGCCATTCCAGCCGAGTTTCACGAGGAGGGCGGTGACATTCGCGATGGTCGCCACGGAGATCCATCCGAGGTAGACACGGATCGGCACGGAGAGGAAGAAGCGACGGGCCTTGGCCGACCTCGTCGATCCACCCTGAGCGGGATCGATGGCCAGCGCCCCGCCCGGCGCGAGTTTCTTTTCGATCGAGAGTTCAAGCCCGATCAACGTTCCAAGAATGAGGAGCATGAACAGCATCGCGAATTCTACGCGCCTGTACTGCCAGGCTAGAATCCAAAGAATATTCGAAATGTAGTTGATCCTGAGAAGCATCGCATCGCTCTCGGTTACGCCGTTGCCTACGCCACCCTTTCCCAGCGTCTCACGCAGCGTGTAAAAGGTGTGGCCGACCAAGAGCAGATAGATCAGTCCCCAGATCGAGAAGGTGAGCCCTGCGGGCACGAAGAGGTTGGGAATTTCATCCGAGAGTTGGCCGGTAGTGACGCCGTTGATGGGAAGCGCGTTGGCGAGGGCGTTGATTGCGAGAACCGCGAGGAACGCGACCGCGTTGGTGATCGACGAAGATTTGATTCTTCGTTCGCTCTGGTTCATGGAATACCTCCACAAGACTTTAAAGTTTAGTTGTACTAATATAGCGAAGCGCGCGAGCGCGGACAAATGGCCGAAAGAAACGCTTCGGCGTTTTGCTATTCCACATCGCACCATGAAAGGAAATCATATTGAGGCTTCAACGAACCGAATCGCGCAGGCTCGAGCGCGAGCGACGCACCATTCGGATCCTGGTCGGGCTCTACTGGAAAAGCGCGCACAGGGACGCCATCGCGGACAAATGCGCGCGCGGCGGCCACCCTTTCGAAGCGGGGCTTTGCCCGGACTGCGCTGCGCTCTACGCCTACGCGGTGAAGCGCATCGAGCGCTGCCGCTTCGGCTCGAAAAAACCGGTCTGCGCGAAGTGTCCAGTGCACTGCTATGCACCCGCGATGCGCACCCAAATCCAAAGAGTGATGCGCTATTCCGGCCCCCGTATGCTCCTTACGCACCCATTGCTCGCGATCCACCACATGATCGACCGCGTGAAGCGAGTTCCACCCACACCGCGACCGAGTGTATAATCGGCGCATGCAGGAAAAATCGAACGGCCAATTCTACGCTCCAAAGGGGAAGGCGCAACCCGTGTGCGCGCCGGGCGAGTGCAGCGTCGGCATCATTGGGCTCGACCATGGCCACATCTACGGCATGTGCAACGGTCTCTCTGAATCCGGGGCCGAAATCGCGATGGTCTACGACCGCGACCCCGCCAAGGTCGCAAAATTCCGCGAAGCGCACCCCGAGGCTATCCCCGCGTCTTCCGAGGAGGAAATTTTGGGCGAGGGCGACATAAAGCTCATCGCCTCTGCGATCATTCCGAGCGAGCGAGGACCATTAGGCGTGCGCGCGCTCAAGGCCGGTAAACACTACTTCAGCGACAAGCCGCCCTTCACCATACACGCCCAGGTGGATGAAGCGCGGCGCGTCGTGGCTGAAACAGGCAAAATGTACGCGGTGTACTACAGCGAGCGCCTCCATGTCGAAGCCTCGGTGTACGCGCAGCGCCTCATCGAGGACGGGGCGATCGGCAAGGTCGTGCACGTTTCCGGCTGGGGGCCGCATCGGATCAGCATCGATCAGCGCCCTGCATGGTTTTTCGACAGAGTGAATTTCGGCGGCATCATCGTCGACCTCGGCTGTCATCAGATCGAACAGATACTCTTTTACGCAGGAGCGCACGACGCGACGATCTCCTCGAGCCACACCGCGAACTACAAGTTCTCACGGTTTCCCGCCTTTGAGGATTTCGGCGACGCACACCTTCTCATGGACAACGGCGCGAGCGGCTACTTCAGCGTCAACTGGCTCACACCCGACGGACTCGGGGCGTGGGGCGACGGCCGCACCTTCATCCAAGGCACCGAGGGCTACATCGAAATGCGCAAGTACATCGACGTCGCCAACGATCCAGAGGGCGACCACGTCTATCTCGTGAACCACCATGGGGAGTACCACTTCAAAGCCGCCGGCACCTGCGGATTCCCATTCTTCGGGAAGCTCGTGCGCGACTGCATCGACAACACGCGGAAGGCCCAAGATCAGGAGCTCGTATTCCGCGCCATCGAGCTCGCAATCGAAGCTGAGGAGAAGGCGGTGGTGTCGCGCATCTAAAACGCGCTCGGTAACTCCTTTATCTTAAACGAAATACCGTACGAGCGCTCGAGCATCTCCGCATCGCACAGCCCCTCCGAGGGGCCATCCCACGCGAGTTTCCCGCCTGAGATGATCACCGCCCTGCCCCCGAGGAAGATAGCGAGCCCGATGTCGTGCGTTGTGTAGATGATCGTCTTGCCGGCAGCCGCGAGCGCCGCGAGCGCGTCCGCGATGCGCCGCGAGTGTGCCGGATCGAGCATGCTCGCGGGCTCGTCGAGCATAAGGATCGAGGCACCCTGCGCGAGGCAGCGCTGCAGCTGGGCTACCTGAGCAATGAACAATTCGACGCCTGGGTGCGT
>CAYXOW010000108.1:4603-8550 GCA_964466815.1 uncultured Treponema sp. | reverse complement strand
CTCACCTACATGCTCATCACTCACGACCTCGCAGTTATCGACTATATGGCGGATTACGTGGCGGTGATGTATCTTGGTCAGCTCGTAGAGATGGGTAATAAGGACGATGTCTTTTCGAGTACCGCGCACCCCTACGCGCGGCTGCTTATCGATTCAGTCCCTCCGCCGACGCCGAACAAGCAGTGGAGCGGTAAGATTCTGAGCGGTGAAATTCCAAGTCCCATCCATGTGCCATCGGGCTGTCGCTTTCATCCCCGCTGCCCCTACGCCCGTGAGCTCTGCGGTTCGAAGGAGCCTGAACTCATTGAATTGCAGCCGGGTCACTTCGCGAGATGCCATTTTCCGCTTGGGACTTGAAAGAGAATGCGCGAGTCTGGCGTTTCCGCGCCGCGCGATCAGTCTCCAGACCCAATTTTGTGATAACGATTTCGCTCTACGAAGAGATCGAACCCGTCCGATGTTCGCTCAAAGATGACGGGCTGACGCACACCTTCGCTCAAGATATAGAAGCGACTGCATTCCATCGTGTCATCTTCGGGGATGAGCGGCACAACCACATCCTGAAATTCATCTTTCTGTTCGAGGTAGAGGAGCCCAGCCTTCAAGAAGACACGTGCCTTGTTCGCACCGCGGTACGCGCTAAAATTTCCCGTGCGCGAATTCATCCGCCGCTTCACTGCGAGCGCGGGAATGGCCTCAAACGGGTCGTGCCCGAGCATCGCTGCAAAAATACTTTCGAGAATTGTTGCGTGTGGCATGCCCGATGTATTCGCTACGATTACCGCACCAAGCTCTTCATTCGGGAGGAGGGCAGTATAGGCTGTGGCGACATCGATCGAACCGCCGTGAGCTATCATTGGCATTCCTAGGAAATTCTCAGTGTACGTCCAACCGTAGCCATACCCAATCGGGCCGTAGAGCGAGGTCGATTTTGTGACATATCCCCGCTGCATACGCGCCAGCGATTCCGAAGATAAAAGTTTTTTGGGGCTGGAAACGAAATTGGCCGCGATAAAACTCGACATCTCGTGGACTGATGAGACGAGCCCGCCTGCCGCAAGCATGAAGGAGAAGTCGGGATTTGCTGAGATGTCTGGGTAGGGAAAGGGCGCGGCGACGATTGAGCCGTCAAGTCTGGCGAGGTAGGGCTGCATGCGGTCCGGATCCTGCTCGAAAATCGAACGGACATAGCTTGAGCGCGACATGCCAAGGGCTTTGAGGATGCGCTTCGATATGAAGTCGTGAAATGGCATATCTGCGACGATTTGTACAATGTGTCCGAGTATTCTGTAGCCTTCGTTGCAATACAAAAAGCGCTCTCCCAACTCTGGGGTGATTTCCGCTTGGGCGCCATTTACCCAACGGTAGAAGTCTTCGGGGCTTGCCAGCGGAAATCCCGGATCGGCACCCAAACCCTTGTGAATGAGAATTTCGGAGGTCGAAAGCGCAGGCAACCCCGATGAGTGAGAGAGAAAATGATGGATTGTAATAGGCCCACTCGGCGATTTGAGTTTGAAGGGCACGTAGCGCTCGATGGGATCATCGAGGCGGAGCGCGCCTTGTTCGGCGAGAAGGAGTATGGCCGTTGCTGTGAACGCTTTACTGCAGGAACCGATTCCGCACAGCGTATTGGGAGTGACAGGTAGGCCGCGGTCACGGTCGCGCCAACCGAATCCACTCTCGTACACAATTTCGCCGTGGTGGATGATGGCGAGAGCGCATCCCGGTGTTTTGGAATCGTGCATAGTCTCGGGGATATACTGTTCAGCAAATTGTACTGCTTTCGAAATCGCCTGCAATTTCATTCTCTTAGCCCCTCAAGGTGTAGTGTGCCATTATACTACCGCCACCCGCACTTGACAGCGATAGGCCGCACAATAAAAATGATCTTATATATTAGCCTTCCTTCGCGCGTTATGCGCGAGATTATTCGCGTACGAAAAAGGAACAGACATGGCCGCGCTCCAAACTGTCGATACTGTCGATACCATGCGAATCTTCGATGGGCACAATGATTTTTCAATGCGTCTCGAAAACGCCAAAGGTGAAGCGGATTACAGCATTTTTTTCAATAGGAACTCCGAAGGTCACATCGATCTACCCCGTGCGAAAGAGGGCGGACTCTGCGGTGGTCTCTTCGCGATTTTTGTTGAGCCACCAGCGTCATCGGTATCGCAAGATGATGAAACGAAGCGTCGATTGCGCATGCAGCCGCTCGCATTCGATTTTGCGCTCGGCGTTACCACGAAACGAATCGCTATGCTCAAGGAATTGGCTGCTAGATCCGACGGTTCGGTCGCGATTACCACCACGGTTTCCGAGATCGAGCGAGCGTTTCTAGCCGAGCGGTTCGCGATAGTGCTCCATTTGGAAGGTGCGGAAGCAGTTCACCCTTCGCTGGAAAATATTGAGGCGCTCTATGGCGAGGGAGTGAGGTCGATTGGGCTTGTCTGGAGCAGACCAAACGCGTTCGGGTACGGTGTTCCATTTGATTTTCCAGGTTCTCCTGATTCAGGTCCAGGACTCACCGATGCCGGAAAAGAGCTCGTGCGCGCATGCAATCAGCTTGGAATTGTGGTCGATGTATCTCATTTGAACGAGAAAGGTTTTTGGGATGTCGAACGTTTGTCTGAGCGGCCGATCGTTGCAACACACTCGAATGCGCATGCGCTCTGTCCTACGCCGCGCAACTTGACCAATAAACAACTCGATGCGATCGGCGCTTCGGACGGGATTGTGGGTCTCAATTACGCGGTTCAGTTTTTACGCCACGACGGTCAAAAAAATACGGACACCCCTCTCAGCGTCATGGCTGATCATGTAGTGTACATCGCGGAACGCATTGGCGTGTCGCATGTCGCGCTCGGGTCCGACTTCGACGGAGCGACCATTTCGCAAGACTTAGGAGATGTCAGCGGATTGCCCAAGTTGATGGACGCGCTTCGTGCGCGGGGATTTAGCGAAAAAGAGCTTGAGATGATCGCGTGGAAGAACTGGCTTCGAGTGCTCGCGCGCACGTGGCGGTGATAAATCTATTCTTCAAAAGCATGCAAAAAGTGCTATACTACCTAGATGAAAACCTTTTCAGAAGCTATGATGGCGCTATATGGTAAGCATTAAGGATATCGCGCGATTGGCGGGGGTTTCCGCGTCGACCGTGTCGCGTGTCCTCAACGAGCGAGAGTATGTGCGCTCCGAAGTGCGCCAACGCGTACTCGACATCGTCAAGGATCGCGGGTACGTACCGAACCACGCCGCTCGCTCCATGGTGTTGCAGCGAAGCTTCACTATTGGTGTCGTCATTCCCTACCTCTTCAACATGTTCCAGCGACAGCTCTTTGCGGCTATGGAATTCTTTCTGGAGCAGCACGGTTACAAGACGCAGTTCTTTTTCCTTCGCTGGTCCGATTCGAGCGAGCAAGCCTTTCTCCGCCGCCTCAAGAGCGAAGCTCTCGATGGGATCATCTTTGTGCATGAGCTCGATAGTCCTTCTATTTATCAATATATAAAAGAAATAAATTTGCCGGTGGCGCTCTGCACGTTTGAGAAGGGTGAGTTTGATTTTCCGGCCGTCCACATCGACGAAGAAGCATCCGCAAAACTTGCGACGGAGTATCTCATCCAGCGTGGCCACCGGGACATCGGCCTTATCACCGGCGAACACTTCACATTCGGTCGCCAGCGCGAAGAGGGGTACAAGAAGGCGCTCGCGGAGCATGGTCTTCCCTACAATCCGGAGCTCACGATCCGTGCGACCTCATACAACCCCGAGGCGGGCCGAGCGGGAATGCTCAACCTTATCAAGCGGAAACAGCCGCTGAGCGCGGTGTTCGCGGCGACCGACGAGCTTGCGATCGGTGCGATAAAGGCGCTCTATGAGTCGGGGCTACGTGTTCCGGCCGATGTGAGCGTTGTCGGGCTCGACGACATCGATATCTCTTCGTTTA
>CAYXOW010000108.1:0-4581 GCA_964466815.1 uncultured Treponema sp. | reverse complement strand
GACGCCGGGACTCACCACAGTGCGCCAGCCGATCTTCGAGATGGGCAAGAAGAGCGCCGATCTCGTGTGCGATTGGATTTCGCGCGGCCACACTACGGTTAAGGTAGAGCAATTTTCAACAACCATTGTCGAGCGAGAGTCGGTGCGCACTATACACTGAGAATCCGTACCCAGCGAAAAATGATTCACCGGTGGGCGAAGATAATGCGCCCTCCATTAAAACGGCTCGAAATTCTGTTCTTCAAACCAGAAATGCCTCGATTCTTCCTGAATTTTCAGCAGTTCTTCGTAATGGCGCATCTCCCAGTCGGACATTGAGTGGAAAAAGGCTTTGAGATGAGGCTCCTTCGTAAGATCGGCCATTTTCCTGTAGTGCTGAGTGGCGTTGAGTTCGAGAAGCACCGCGCTGGAGACTGCGGCGGAGACATGGCGGTCGGAGGCGACTCTCGTTAAAAACTCTTGGCTGAATATCGGGCTATGGTGGGATATGGTCTGGATCTCCGCTGCGAAATTTGTCGAAGGCATACGGCCTCCAATCAACTCTTTGTAGTAGTTCAAGAGCCAATTGTAGTGACGCTTCTCTTCTTCCGCTCTGCTGGCAAAGAACTGAGCGACATCGGCTTCTCCGCGGAGCGCGGCCTCCGAATAAATGGTGACACTGTCGATTTCGCTCTTCATGGCATTTTTCAACGCTTCGATCAGTTCGTCCATGGAAGCCTCCTATGAGCTTTTTATATATCATACTATAGGTTGAAACGCTGCGCAGCATGTAAAGCGAATTGCAAACGACTTGCAATATTCATGGCGACGCGGTATCTTTTGCAAACGATTTGCAAATCGTAGCGTACCGAGAAATACGCGGGAGGGGTTCTCTATGAAGAAGAATTGCGGACCTTGGGGCCGAAATTTCTATATTACAGCATTGGTGGCGGTTTTTTTACTGTCCAGCGTGAATGGGGCGTTTGCACAGACCAATTCGCCCACACTCCGGGTGGCGGTGAGCATTCCGCCGATGCAGGAGTGGGTGCAGCGCATCGCAGGCAACAGGGTGGCGGTAACGCTCATTATGCCACCGGGCTCAAGTCCACACTCTTTCGAACCTTCGCCGAAGCAGCTCGTGGAACTGAGTTCGGCGCAGATCTGGTTCGTGATCGGTGTCGACTTCGAGTATTCCCTTGTGCCGAAGGTTCGCGCGATGTACCCCAAGCTCAGCATTGTCGATGTGACGAAGAATATTACATTTCGCACGCTGAGGCCTGGCGAGCAGGAGACCGACGCAAGTCCGACGGGTGGCCCCGTCAATCCTGCCCTCACCAACCGCGACCAGCACAGTTGGCTCGGATATGAGCAGGCCAAGATTGAGATTGCTGCCATCCGCGATGAGCTCATCGCTCGCGATCCGAGCGGTGCAGCGCTCTACCGGTCGAACTACAATTCTTACATGAAAGAAATAGATGCAACCTACGCAAAGCTCAAGGCCGAGCTTGCGCCGCTTGCGGGCGAGAACGTGTTCGTGTACCACCCGGCTTTCGGTTACTTTTTCGATATGTTCAAGATCACACAGGTTGCGGTCGAACTTGGAGGCAAGGAGCCGACGCAGAAAGAGTTGATGGCCCTCATTGAGCTCGCGAAGAAGGACAAGGCGAGAGCGATCTTTACGCAGATTCAGTTTTCGGAGAGTGCGGCGAAGGCGGTCGCAAGTGCAATTGGCGCCGCGGTTGTCCCCATCGATCCGCTTGCGGGAGATTGGCTCGCGAACCTTTCGCGAATGGGACAGGCGCTGCTGAAGGCGCTGCCGGGAGCGAAATAATATGAGCAGTACCACAGAGGACTCGACACGGTCAGTCACCGCGGTGCGGCCAATGTCTGCGGCGCCGACAAACACAGATCGGTCGGCCCCCGGCGCGCGTCCTACGCCCCCGGAAGAGCCGCACTTGCCGCACTCTCCCGAACACATCGCTATCTGGTGCAAAGACTTGGCGTTCAGATACCGCGAGGCGCAAGTGTTCGACCACGTCGCGTTCCATGTGCACCGGGGCGAATTTGTGGCGCTGACCGGTAAGAACGGAGCGGGCAAGAGCACTCTGCTAAAGCTCATCGTGGGAATCCTCGAACCGGCGAGCGGCGAAGTGCTCGTATTCGGCGCTCCTCCAAAAAAGCAGACTGAATCGATCGGCTATGTGCCGCAGCACGCGGGTTTTGATCCTGCCTTTCCCATCTCGGTGAAGGAAGTGGTCGGCATGGGCAGGCTCGCGGGCCTTGCGCCCATCTCCCGTGGGCAAAAGCAAGAGGAAATCGACTGGGCGCTCGAGCAGGCTGAAGTGAGCGATCTCCGTGAGCGACGATTTTCGGCGCTTTCGGGCGGCCAGCGGAGACGAGTTCTCGTGGCCCGCGCCCTCGTGGGGCACCCGAAACTCCTCGTGCTCGATGAGCCGACAGCGAATATGGACGCCGCGAGCGAGAAAAAATTTTACGACGTGCTCGCCAAGATCAAGGGGAGCACCACGGTGCTCATCGCGACCCACGACTCGGACTTTGTGTCGGCGCTCGCCGATACGGTGCTCTGTGTCGGGCAAGATATCGATCATCCGCACTCGGTGCACCGCCACGCCCTCGAACAGGCAGACCATGCGCCTGAGGAACTCTACGGTGGGAAAGTGGTGCGCGTGCGTCACGACATAGAGTTGCCCGACAACGCGTGCTGCGATGGAAAAGATTGAGGGGGGAATCGGCGATGAATGGATTTTTGCAGGCATTGACGGATCCGTCGGTACCTTTTGTGCGAAATGCGCTCATTGGAAGCGTACTTGCGGCTTTTCTGTTCGGAATTCTCGGATCGCTCGTGACGGTACGGCGGATTGCGGGGCTTGCGGGCGCGATTTCGCACACGGTTCTGGGCGGCATAGGGCTCGCGCTGTTTCTGGCAGCAAAAGGCGCGCCGAAGTGGATTACTCCATTGCTCGGGGCTCTGGTGTTCGCGGTATTCGCGGCCCTCACAATAAGCGCCGTGTCGCTCAAGGCGAAACAGCGCGAGGACACTGTGATCAACGCGCTCTGGGCCATCGGCATGAGCCTCGGCATCGTGTTCATGGCGAAGACGCCGGGATACGCAGACCCGATGAGCTATCTCTTCGGCAACATTCTTCTCGTGACACGCGCCGACATCTATCTCCTCGCCGCGCTCACCCTCATCGTGATGATTCTTGTGGTGCGATACTATCGGCACCTTGAGGCAGCCTCCTTCGACGAGGAGTTTGCGGCGACCAAAGGAGTGCCTGTTACGGCGATCTACCTTGTCCTTCTCCTCGTGATCGCGGTGGCGATCGTGCTCTTACAGACCTTTGTCGGTATCGTGATGGTGATCGCCATGCTGACGCTGCCGGCGGGCACGGCGGGGTACTTTTCGCGCAACCTCGCGGGTATGATGGTGAACTCGACGATTCTGTCCCTCATTTTCTCGGTGAGCGGGCTCGTGGTGTCCTGGCACTTCGATCTCCCCGCCGGCGCGGTGATTGTGCTCCTCGCGGGTGCGGTGTTTATCGCGTTCGCGGCGGGGAAAGTGGTCGCGGGCATGCGGGGACGCGAAATATGACAAAAGCACGCATGCACGTTCTCAAGGCTGTTTCCGAGGCCCGCGAACCGCGCTCGGCTCGCCAGCTCTGCGAAATGTTTCACGATGTGCACGACCCTGCCACGATCTATCGAGCGCTCCACTTTTTGGAGGCGCAAGGAGAAATTGAATCCTTTATCCTCCACTGTGATATCCATGGTACGGAGCGCTACTATGTTGCCCACGAGGGTGCTCACCGGCACTGGTTCCACTGCGAGCGCTGTCACCGCTTTACCGATCTAGGGCCATGTCGCTTCGACGACCTCGTTCGTACCATGAGCAAGGAATTCGAGCTCGAAATTCATTCGCATACTTTCTATGCCACAGGAGTATGCGCGGACTGTCGCAAATCGGAGACCGGCGCGGCATGCTGAATCATGTGCGGCTTTCCGCATACAGACCCAAAGAACCATAAAAATCGCCTCTACAATTCTCCTTCTTCATGTATTAGGATTGAACAGTGGAAGGAGGGGCGCGTGATTACATTCCTTAAACAACCTATGATGCGCAAGGTGCTCATCGCGCTTGCGCCGATCTATCTCTTCTCGCTGTGGATGTATGGGCTCCGTGTTGTGGCTGCGGCTCTTGTCGTGTTCGTGGCCGGTATCGCCACGGAGTGGCTCTTTGAACGAAAGCGCCAAGGCAAGATTAGCGAAGCAGTGCTGGTGACCTGCGCGCTCTACACGCTCGCGTGGCCTCCCAAGACACCCCTATGGATCCTGGCGGTCGGTATCATCTTCGCAGTGGCTATGGCCAAGGGCGTGTACGGCGGTTTCGGAAGGAACATTTTCAATCCGGCCATCGCGGGGCGCGCCTTCGTGTACATCAGTGTCGCCGTGGTGCTCCACCGCGCGTCCACGAGCGACGTTGAAGTCGCTTCGTGGACGATGATCTGCAATCTGGTTCTGAACCTGGATGAAACCATCAACCGGAACTGACGCCATGACTCTCAACGAACTAGTTGCACTCAC
>CAYXOW010000107.1:6407-8638 GCA_964466815.1 uncultured Treponema sp. | reverse complement strand
AAGCGCCATACGTAAGACCGGCGCCAAATCCCACGAGCATCACGAGGTCATTGGCTTTGAGGAGGCCCTTCTCTGACATTTCAGCGAGAGCAATGGGAATGCTTGCGGCCGAGGTATTTGCGAATTCCTCTATATTCAAATAGATCTTTTCCTTTGGTATCGAGAAGCGTTTCGCGGCCGCTTGGACAATGCGCGCATTCGCCTGGTGCGGGACAATCCACGAAAAATCATCGAGACGATACACGGTTTTATGCAGCAGGCGCTCGATCGCTACGGTGATGGATTTTACCGCGAAATCGTAGACTTTCTTGCCATTCATCGAAATGACGGGAACCAGCGGTGTTGGCCGGTCATAGGCGCTTGTGCGCTCAGCCTGTACCAGATAGAGATCTTTTGCGCCGCCGCCGTCCGCCCCGAGAACGAAAGACAGGCATCCTCGGCCTGCCTCATCGATACGCGAGAGCACGGCTGCTCCTGCTCCATCGCCGAAGAGTACCGCGGTCGACCGGTCTTCCCAGTTCGTGATTCTGCTGAGACCATCGGCGCCTATGACAAGCGCGTTTCGACCGTGCGAAGCCTCGAGCATACTCGAAGCGACATTGAGTGCGTAAATAAAACCCGAACACCCCGCGACCACATCGAATGCAGCGGCGCCATAGGCGTTCAATTTATCTTGAACAATGCACGCAGTGGCGGGAAAACCGAAAAAATCAGGCGTGGCGGTCGCTACGATAAGATAATCTATCTCATGAGGGCTGATGTTCGCCTTTTCGAGTGCTTGCTTTGCGGCGCTGGCCGCCATGTCGCTCGTTTGAACTCCGTCGGGGGCAAAATGTCGCGCCCCAATGCCGGTGTGTGAGCGTATCCACTCGTCGGTGGTGTCCATTTTAGCAGCGAGTTCGTCGTTGGTAACGCGTATCGGCGCCACATACGAAGCTATCGATCTTATCACTACGGACATTCGATGAACTCCTTTCAGAAAAGTATGTATAAAGTGAATCACAGGGATGGATTTGTGTCAATATGACAAATATAGTAAAATTGTCATAGCAAAAGAGCTCCGATCAAAACAGATCAGAGCTCTTTGAATTTCAAGTGTGATGTACTGAAGTGGATTACAAGTTTGATGTGCGTATCTCCGAAGAGGAGTTTTCGGAAATTGGGGCTTGTGCGGGAGCTGCACCCTGTGAGGGAGTTGTAGTTGCCGACGTAGTCTCAGATGGAACTTCCTCGCTCCCAGAACTGCTCGTCAAGGCAGTGAATTCCGATTCCTCGATGATCTCCTTCTCTAAGAGAAGTGAGGAGATATGATCGAGCATCGGGCGCTTCTCGGTGAGGAGCGCAACGACTCGTTTATAGCGCTCTTCGACAATGGACGCGATGGTCTCATCGATGTACTTTTGGGTTTCTTCGCTGTATTCCTTGGTTGCAAAGGGATCGGCCATCTGCTGTGGGCCGGCCAAGCCAGCGCCGCGTTTCGTGAGGGCGACGTTCTTGAACTTGTCCGACATACCATAGTCGGTGATCATGCGGCGCGCGATCTCGGTGGAGCGCGCGATATCGTTCGAGGCCCCTGTCGAGATCGAGTGGAAGACGATCTCTTCTGCAGCGCGGCCGCCGAGGAGGACATCGATCTGGCCGTACAGTTCTTCCTGCGTCACGAGATAGCGGTCTTCGAGCGGCATCTGGAGGGTGTACCCTAAGGCGCCGAATCCGCGCGGCACAATGGAAATTTTACGCACGGGATCTGCGCCCGGCGTAAATGCTGCAGTGATCGCGTGGCCGGTCTCGTGCACGGCGACGATCTGTTTCTCCTTTGGATTGATCATGCGGTTTTTCTTCTCGAGGCCTGCGATAACTTTCTCTATCGCCGCTTGGAAATCTTCTTCCTTTACTTTCTTTCGACCTGCGCGCACCGCAAGGAGGGCTGCCTCGTTTACGACATTGGCGAGATCCGCCCCGACAAACCCTGGCGTACTACGCGCGATCTTGGAGAGATCGACCGAGGGATCCATCTTGATGGGTTTAGTGTGGATTTTCAGAATCTGCTCGCGGCCGAGCATGTCGGGCCTATCGACAAGCACCTGGCGGTCGAAGCGGCCGGGGCGCAGGAGCGCGGGATCCAGCACATCGGGGCGGTTCGTCGCCGCAACGAGGATGAGCCCGCTGGTCGAGTCGAATCCATCCATTTCCACGAGGAGTTGGTTGAGCGTCTGCTCGCGCTCGTCGTT
>CAYXOW010000107.1:6126-6387 GCA_964466815.1 uncultured Treponema sp. | reverse complement strand
ATACGGCTTTTCCCGACCGCATCGATCTCGTCGATGAAGATGATGCAGGGCGCCTTTTCGCGCGCTTGCTTAAAGAGGTCGCGGACACGCGCTGCACCTACACCTACGAACATCTCGACGAAGTCCGCGCCGCTCATTTTGAAGAAAGGAACATTCGCTTCGCCTGCGACCGCGCGTGCGAGGAGGGTTTTACCTGTTCCCGGTGGTCCTACAAGGAGCACGCCCTTCGGGATCTTTCCGCCGATATCCGTGTATTTCTGC
>CAYXOW010000107.1:0-6116 GCA_964466815.1 uncultured Treponema sp. | reverse complement strand
AATGGCAATATATTTCTGCGGGTTCTTGAGGAAATCCACGACTTCGACAAGTTCGGCCTTAGCTTCATCCACGCCAGCGACGTCCGCGAATCTGGTCTTGATATCGCCCTCGGCGACCACCGTGGCCTTATTCTGACCAAAGGCGAGCACATTGGAGTTCGATCCCATAAAGCGGCTCATCACAGTGCGCCAGAGGAAGAACATGATCGCGAAGGGAAGAATCCAGTTCAGCAAAAGCGACAGAATCGCGCTTCCTTCGCGGGGAGAGGCTGAGTACACGACGCCCTTCTGATCCAAAAGGGCGGTGAATCCCGGATCGTTGACGGGCACGGTTTTGTAGACAACGCCAGGTTTTGCCGTGGCGGGAAGAGGCGACGATGGTGCCGAGGTTTTAAGGTCGGTGTAGCCGGTATAGTAGTTGATATCGATCTCGACGCGCTTGATCTCGCCGGAGATGATCTTGTCCTTGAATGTCGAGTAAGGCACTACTGTAGTGTCGCTTTTAAAGAGAAAATAGTTGAAAAAAGAAACTGCAATGAGTGCGATGAGGATATAGCCGAGAGAAAAATGGAATTGGAAGCCTTGAGGCATCTGGGGGCCCTTGTTTGGGCCACCTGTATTTTTTTCTGGTTTATTCTGTTGATTGGGAGTCCAATTGTTCTTGCCTTTCGGTGGCATCTCTTACTCCTGAAGGACCTTGTGCGCTCAATGAGACAAACGCTCACCTCGTACATCGCGCATATTTTCTAGTCCCCTCTCAATATACCAATTTTAAAGTGTGTAGGCGACCCCACGATTGCGAGCTGCGAGTATACAACTTTAGGCACGCTTGACCATCCAACGTGGATTTTTTATATTTCATAGCGGTTCTCTACCACAAATCAATCACACGCATTTTTCAGGAGGACATAGGTATGAATGTAAAGCCCTTAGGGGACAGAGTTCTCATCAAAATCAAAGAGAGCGAAACAAAGACCGCGGGCGGCATCATTATTCCGCAGACTGCGCAGGAAAAGACACAGACCGGCATTGTCGTCGCCGTTGGCACTGACACCGATGTCATCAAGGTGAAGGCTGGGGACGAAGTGATGTACGACAAATATGCCGGAACCCAGATCAAGATCGACGGTGCCGAACACCTCATTGTAAAAATGCCCGATATTCTCGCAATTCTTGAGTGAGCATACGATGCTCATCAAAAAAGGCTGCGTTGCGTACGCAGCCTTTTTTTATTTTTATGCATTATTAAGCAGAATGGAGACGACTTCCTCTGGAGACTTGGCCGATAAGAGTGCATGTCGCTTCTCCTCGCTGCGGAACAGCATGCCGACTTCGGCGAGGAACTGCAGGTGCGGACCCGTTTTATCGATAGGTGACAGCGTCATGATGAAGATGCGGCAGCCTTTTCGGTCGAGCGCGTCGAAGTCGATTTCTTTTTTAGAGATTCCGACACACGCCACAAGCTCCTTCACTGCGGTTGTCTTGCCATGGGGAATGGCGATTCCATGTTTCATGCCTGTGCTCATACGGTTTTCACGCTCAAATACGCTGGAAATAGCTTCTTCCTTATCGAGCACTTTTCCGCTTTTTGCGGCGATTTCCACGAGTTGCCTGATGATTTCTTCTTTATTGTTGCCCTGGAGATCGATCGACACGAGTTCCGGTTTCAATAAATTCTTCAGATCCATAACTCTATCCTAGTTTGCGCGATGTGTGCAGTCAAGTGCGCAATGATTGCAGATCTGTGCAAATTATATAAAATTCCGCGCTTTCTTGCTACTGCGTTCACCGCGCAGCTCTCCGAGCAGTGATACGGAGAACATAATCCACGCAGTGTCGAGCATGACAGCGCACACAGAGAGCGGCAGCGCCACGGGCATGAGGAGGGATGCGCCATTCTGAAAACCTTGCCCAAAGAGCGTAGCGGTGAGCGCGATCATAAGAATGACATTGCTCTTTAAACCCGATGCACCCACAATAACCGCAATGGGCACAAGAATCGTTATTCCTGCGAATTGGCCGATACTTGGGCTATTTCTTGAGTAGGAGAGGAAAATCGCAATGAATGATGTTGCGACGATAAAGGCGCTCCCCATTCTTCCGGCGACGAGGGCGGTAGGAAACATGAGCGCGTTGCTGTCGCGCTTAACACCGAGATTCTCCGAAATATGCCGCAGCGCTGTTCCTGAGGAGAAAAGAAGGCTCGAGGACGCACCTGAAGCAAGAAGTGGGCCAAGCATGCCATAGAGCATGACATAAGGATTTTTACGTCCTCCGAAGAGTCGGTACGTGATCGGAAAAATGCCGAGAACAAAAATGCATGTCGACGCGATAGAAATTACAATAATACCGCGATATTCGGCAGGGAATCCCGCGTTTCTCAGATTCAAAAAGAGATAGAGCGACACAGGTATGAGGAGAACGCCCAGTATCTCGGAGATGAAGGTATTGATGAGATACGCTGCGCGTGAGATCACATCGAGCACCGGCAAAATGGGGCGTGACATAACTGGGTCGTGGGCGAGCGCCAGTCCAAAAGCGAAGGCAAACAACGCCAGAGGTAAGAACCATGTCGTGGCGCCGCCGAATGTCGAGAAGATATTGTTGGGGAAGGTTGCGCGAATGAGGTCGAGCGGATCGAGCGACTGAATCGTTCCACTCTCGGAGACGAGAGGAAGGGGTGCAGCCTTGAATATGAGTGCGATCGTGACACCTAGAAGACTTGCGACGAGAAGGCTCGTAAGGAAAAAGAGTAACGAACGGAGAAATGGCCTAAAGAATAGGCCTCGCTCCGATAGCCTGAACGTGGAGATGGGAATGCTGGCGATGAGCGTTAAAATGAGCGCGTAGGCCCCGATTTTCTGAGCGATTTCTGCAAGGAAGGAAATAAAAGGAGTGCCATGGAGCATACTCGGAGGAAGCGCGAGGTAGAGAATGGCGCCCATAGCGATCCCGAACGCATATTTCAGCCACAATTTCATCGTGTAAAAAGCATATCGAGGGCGTACATTCCGGTCAATATCGAAGGGCTCTCCAACCGTGGAACGCCTTGAGTAGCTTGCGTCAACCCAAGCTCGCATTGACAGACCAGAGGTTTTTCAGCTAATGTTCGATCCGTTCCTTCCAGATTTCGACCCAGTAGCTCAGATGGATAGAGCGGCTGCCTCCTAAGCAGCAGGTCGCCCGTTCGAATCGGGCCTGGGCCATAGCAAATTCACTTGTCTAGCCGAGTTTAGCAAGTTTATTTACTCACTTATGAATAATTCGTATTAGCCTTTCACTTTTATAATAGCGTGGTCGTCGCATATTTAAACATTCTCTTGACAGATGAAAAAAAGCGTATCTATACTTTTTTTAATGCTGAATTAATCGTTGATAACTTCCTTGGTGCGTATTTCGAATGGAGGTGCGAATGCCTGCGCCTCAAAAAAAGAATTTCTTTTTTCTACTGATATTTTTCTTTGCGTTGGTCCTCAGTTCTATTTATGCACAATTGCAGGATGATCGTCGGGGGCTTGAGATCGTCGCGACGCCCATCGCGGGTTCGGAACCCGTCGGTCAACAATACGCCGTGTTTATTGCGATAGATCGATATTCTGAATGGCCTCCACTTAAGAATGCGGTCTCCGATGCAGAGCGGATTCGCACGGTTCTCCAACAACGGTATTACATCAGTCAAACCTATACCCTGTATAATGACCAAGCTACCAAAGAAAAAGTCATGAAACTGTTTGAAAATCTATCCAACGAGCTGCGTCCCGAAGATTCGCTTTTTATATTTTATGCTGGTCATGGCATAATGGATCCATTGACAAAGATTGGCTCTTGGATTTTGCAGGATGGAGGAACAAACCGCTACGAACAGAAGGGTTGGCTCGATAATCCTAAAATTCGCAGTCTCTTAAGCGCGGTGCGCAGTAAACATGTCCTGTTGGTGTCGGATTCCTGTTTCTCCGGCGACATTTTGAATGTCGAGCGCGGTAATCAAATTGAGATTTCCGACGACTATTTCAAGAAGGCGTATGCGCGACGTTCACGACAAGTGCTCACTTCAGGGGCAAGTGAGTCCGTGCCCGATGAATCGATTTTTACTCGATCGCTAATTCGCCTTCTTGAAGAGAATAATAAGCCCTACCTTGATCCACTTATGCTCTTCAATGAGATACGTCTCACGAAAGATCTGCAGACGAGTCCTCTTTTGGGAACACTTAAAGATACCGATACGCAAGAAGGTGGAAGTTACATATTCTTTTTAAGACAAACGCAGGCTCCAAGATTCAAGATTGTGTATAACGCGAATGGTGCAATGAGCGGGATTCCACCCAACGATACTAATGAATATACGTCAGGTTCAACCGTGCAATTGCTAGGTCAAGGCAACCTTGCCAAGCCTGGTTATGATTTCGCAGGCTGGAATACTAGGCCGGACGGGACAGGGCTGGAATACTCAGCCAGGAGCACAATATCCATCGCAAATTCCGACGTCACGTTATATGCGCGATGGACGACAAGTGCACTCTATCGTGTGTATTATAATCCCAACGGTGCTACAAAAGGTGTTGCTCCAATCGATACCACCCGATATGCGCCGGGCACTGAAATTCGCGTTTCTTCCTCTGGCGACCTCAGTAGAGATGGCTATGAATTTACCGGCTGGAATACTACGCCAGATGGAACAGGTTTTCAGTATTCGGTCGGCAGCACCATTTCTATCACGAAATCCGATGTCACGTTATACGCGCGATGGGTTCCAATAAATCAATATAGAGTCATCTATGTCGCCAATGGCGCGACAAGTGGCGCACCGCCGATAGACAATACGATGTATGCTTTCAATTCACGAACGAAAGTACTTGGTCCGTCAACACTTGCTAAAAATGGCTATGAATTTTCGGGATGGAATACCAAACCTGATGGTAGCGGAATAATTTACAAGCCAGGCGATGAAATCGCGATGATATGGATGGATGCGACACTGTACGCGCAGTGGAAAAAAACGGTCGCTGTAAAATCAGAAACAGGGTGGATAGATTTTTCCAATGTGCCACCCCACACCGATGTTTATCTTGATGGTAGCTATCTGCAGAACGGCGTCGGGTATATGACTTCAACTTTCAAGGTTGTTGAGCCAGGAAGTCATAAAGTTGAGCTTATATATCGGTATTCTCCTTATATGATTAAATCGTTCCTTGAAGTTCTCGATATTACTCCTAATGGAATCACTAAGCCTCGAGAGAGTTTGGGCGAACTCGCTGATTTTCTTGAAGAAGAAAAACAATCTGCCGAAGAATATCAATCGAAATCCAAATCTCGTTCGACAAAGGTGTTCCTCGGCTTAGCAGGTCTTGGAATGGGTGGTATATGTTATGTAATAGGGCAATCAGCGTACGATAGCTATAAATCAGCCACCGATCCTTCGCAAATTGCATCCTACCGTTCACAAGCAGAGTTCTTTAGCGGTGCAACTATCGCATCGTTGGCTCTAGGGGCGATTTTTACAATTCAAATACCATCTGTTAAGATACCACCTAAGCCAGAGACAGCCGGATTATCGCTCGATGCATACATTCAGGATTTAGACTACACCATAGCGAAAATTCGTTCTGGCTTATAACAGGAAAATTGAGATGGAAATGCGAAATACAACTCTGATAAAAAGATGCATCTCAATTTTCAGTATCGCTGCAATTTTAATATTCATTCTTATTTCATGCAACATTTTTGGCGAATATGATAACCCAAACGATCCAAATAAAGACGGTAGTACAAGTTATTATTATGTCACCTACAATGCCAACGGTGCGACGAGCGGGTATCCACCGAGTGATTCCAATACATATCCAAGCGGCGCTACCGTTACCGTACTCGGGAATACCGGAAGCCTCGCAAAGACTGGCTATACCTTTGCGGGGTGGAACACCAAAGCGGATGGGACAGGTTCGACTTATTCTGCAGGTGCGACTTTCCTCATGGGGTCATCGAATGTAACGCTATATGCCCAATGGGAATCCGTAATAATAGTGAGTACTTTAGCCGGGTCAGGATACTCAGGATCTTCAGATGGGGTAGGGTCCCTCGCTTCATTTGATTATCCAAGTGGCGTTGCAGTTGATAGT
>CAYXOW010000106.1:5740-8727 GCA_964466815.1 uncultured Treponema sp. | reverse complement strand
CTTGAATGCAATGAGGACGCCGAGTCCGGAAATGGAAAGCGGCACTGCATCCGCGAGAAGGTTCCCGAAAAAGTAGCGATTTGAGAGCGGCGCGACGAAAAATTGTCCAAGCGCACCCATAAAATTAGTGCTGAAAACGGCAAGCACCGTGCAGGTGAGGACGATGGAAAAACCCACCGCGAGAGCGACTCGTGCAAAGCCTGACAAATCTTGGTCGGACCTCACGCTTCCCTCCGTGTACCGAGCAGGTAGTCTCCTACAACGGATCGGTTGATATTTGGAGTATTTTTTGCATACAGAACTTGGGTTCCACGCGAAAGGATACTGACCCAGTCCGAGAGCGCGAGGATCTCATCGACGTCCGATGAAAGGAGAAGTATCGCGGCGCCAGCGTCGCGAGCGCCAACGATGCGCTCGCGCACTGATTCGGTGGTCTTGAAATCGAGCCCCCAGGTCGGCTCGCAGAGAATCATGACCATCGGGGTCGGACGGCTGAATATGCGCGCAATCGCAAGCTTTTGCAGATTGCCCCCCGAAAGTTCATCGGCACGCTGCTCAGGACGTGCGGCGATATGATAATCTTCGATAGCGCGCATAGTAGCGTTCCACGCCTTTGAGCGGCGGAAGAATCCCATAGAAAAATAATCGCCTCGAGCTGGAGCGATGAAGTTATCGCGCACGGATAAATGAGACGCAAATCCTCTTCGAACACGGTCGGAGGGCAAATACAGTATTTCCCCAGAAATCAAGAGTGATCCATACTCACGAGTCCGGGCAAGATCGTATCGCCGAGCGCCCACCTGACAAATGCCGGTAGCAGGGGCGAAAGAGGCCGAAAGGACGTCTTCGAGCTGATCGAGACCATTGCTGCCCAATGCGCTGATTCCCAGAATTTCACCGGCCCTCGCTTCAAATGATATATTCGAGAGGCTCAGCCCACGATGCTTCCGAGGTTGTGTACTGAGTCCTTCGACTCGCAGAACAGTCTGCCCGGAGGTTCGGCGTACGGGCGGCGTAGAAACTTCGTCACAAGCGCCTGCTCCCATAATGAGACAGGAGAGGTCGCTCTCGGAGATGGAAGAGACATCGTAGGTGCCTATCGTTTTTCCGAGGCGCATCACGGTGACTCTGTCGGCAATGCGCATGATCTCATTCAACTTGTGGGTGACGAGGAGAATCGTGTGACCGGCGCGACGAATCTCGGTAAGCTTCTCAAACAGCGCGTGCGTCTCTTGTTCCGTAAGCGCCGAAGTCGGCTCGTCGAGGATGAGAATGCGAATATCGCGCGCGAGCTGACGTAAAATCTCGACTTGTTGCCGCCCGCTGATGCTCATTTTCCCGACCGGAGCGGCCGGATCGAGGATGAAGCCGTAGGCGTCGGCGAGATTGCGCGCGGCGGATTCGAGTGCGGAAGAATCGATCACTCCCAGTTTTTCGAGAGCACGCCGGCGCTGTAGTGGTTCGATACCAAAGAATATATTTTGCGCAGCGTTGAGCTCGTCGAACATCAAAAAATGCTGGTGTACCATCCCGATACCCAGCTTCTGCGCCTTTGCGGGAGAATCGATAATCGCAGGTGTTTCGTCGATCTCAATGCTGCCTGCATCAGGGGATTCGAGACCCGCGAGAAGCTTCATTAAGGTCGTCTTGCCGGCCCCATTTTCGCCCACAATCGCGTGAATGCTCCCTCGTTCCACCTCGAGCTCTGCAGCGTCATTTGCCACAATGCCCGAAGAAGCGTAGCGCTTGGAGACTGCGTGCATTCTGACTGCGATCATGGGCCGCATTTTACAGCGAAGGGACTTGGAAGGTAAGCTTTCCCGCCTTGATTGACTGGATCACCGCGTCCACTTTTGTGCGGATGGATGCAGGGACATTTTTAATGTAGGAGGGATTCGTATCGAGGAATTCGATGTAGCCGTCTTTCATTCCTACAACATCGGCTTTTCCAAAGGGAAGCTTTCCGTCGAGCGCCGCCTTGAGACTGCGGTACGCGAGATCCTCCTGGTGGAGCACCGCACAGCCGAGAATATTGTCTGGCGCGCGAGCGAATTCATTGTCGTCGAAGAAGACGAGGTACTTCCCCATCTCTTGTGCGACTTTCACCGCTCCCTGGCTTGCTGAACCGCAAATCGGCAGAATGATGTCCGCTCCAGCCGAATAGAGACTGCGGCTGAGATCGGCTGCTTTCGCAGCATCAAACCAATTGCCGAGCACGCGGATATCGAGCTGGAAGGAGGGATCGACCGCCTTTAAGCCGGATGTGAACCCTGGAATGATCATTTTATCCATAACGGGATAGTTCTGGCCGATGATCATGCCCACTTTTTTGTCGGGGTTCGTGCCTTTCATGCCGGAAATCGAAACAAGTCCCGAGAGGTAGCCGCTCACATAACCCTGTTCGAGCTGATTGTAGAGTGCACTGTAGACATTGGGATTGCCTGAGAGGTAGCCGTCGAGGCAGATGAATTTTTGGGTGGGGAAATTTTTTGACACATTGTTCACGAGTTCCGGCATGGAGGGGTTCGAGGTGATGACAACAGTGAATTTGCCTGCAGCGACAAACGAGGTGAGCTTTTCTTCCCAGTCGGCTTGGTTGAAGCCCGCTTCGTATATTTTGACGCTTGCGCCGGGGATTTCAGAGACGAGACGTTCGGCGCCTTTGGCCATGGTGTCGTAGATGGGGCTGCCGTCGCGAACGCCTGGAATGAAAACCCCGATGCGGGGGGCTTGTGCCCAAAGGCTGGTCGCGGCCACAATGGCAAACGTAAGGAAGAATGGGACTCGTCGCATAAGGTTCCTCCTGAAAAGGGAAGGGGCAGGTGGATGGAAAGTTTACCTGCTTTTAAAGTTGACGTGAAGATTTTTTTCACGTAAGATTTAGTATAGTGTTTTTTTTCATTTATTCAAGAGGTTCCCCTATTGAATGAACGACTATTAAAAATCGGTGAACTCGCGACGCTCTTCGGCGTGACATCGCGCACCAT
>CAYXOW010000106.1:2673-5720 GCA_964466815.1 uncultured Treponema sp. | reverse complement strand
CGAGGAACTCGGCCTCATCGAGGCTTCAAACCGTACCGAGGGTCTTCACCGGCGATATCCATCGGATGCCGTCATCCGACTCAAACGGATCGATGAACTTAAAAAACTCGGCCTCACTCTCGGACAGATCAGGGAATTTTTCTCGCGCTTCACAGAAGATCCTTCAGGCGAAAAGTGCCGTCGCCTTCTTCTCTCAATCTACGATGACCAAAAGAAGGAAGAAGAGCGAAAGATCCAACAAGCGCGCGAACGCATTGCGCAAATCGATGAGAACATCCTCGTGGCGAAGAAAAAAAAGACCTTTTTCTCTTGCCCTGGGGACAGCTGCGACACCTGCGATTTTGCTTCTTTCTGCCTCGAACCCATGTATAATCAAAGCGAGGAGTAACTCCGGATGAGAGTCGCCACGCTTATCGCCCCATGGAAAATCGCTATCGAGGAACGGCCGATGCCTATTCCCCACGACACAGAAGTGCTCATCAAACTCGAGGCCTGCGGCATCTGCACGCTTGAACAGCGACTTTATGCTGGCCGCATGCATCTTCCTCTTCCTCTCATCCCGGGCCACGAAGCATCGGGTAGTATCGCTGCCATAGGTCCTCGTGTCGTGGAAGAGCTCGAACCCGGTCAGCGCGTCGCCCTCGACCTTGTCGAGCGCTGTGGCGAGTGCTACTACTGCCGCATCGGCAAGTCGAACCTTTGTCTCAATCGTTATAAAGACGCAACGAAGATGCTCGGCGGTTTTGCAGAATACATCACGGTTCGCCCGAATCAGATATTTCCTGTCCCCGACTCGGTGAGCTTCGAAGAAGCGAGTTTCGCCGAGCCTCTCGCGTGTTGCATTCACTCGCTGAAACGACTCAAGGTCGCGATGACTGAAGACCTTCTCATTGTCGGTGGGGGTACCATGGGGCTTCTGCACCTTCTAGCTGCTCACGCGATGGGTCTCCGCGTTACCGTGAGTGAACCAAGTCCCACCCGTAGGGAGACGGCTCGGAGACTGGGGGCGGATTTTGTGGTCGATCCTACGGTTGAGGACCTCGTCGATTTCGGTAAAGAGATCACCGGAGGGATCGGATTCTCAAGCTGTGTTGTGACGAGTCCTTCTCCTGTCGCGCTTGAGCCTGCCATACGAGCTATGGCCAAAGCCGCACGCATCAACATCTACACCGCCTACGAGGATGTCATGCAGATTCCCCTCGATCTCAACACGATTCACCGCAACGAACTCCTCATCACGGGTACGGAGGGGCGCGTGCAGGAAGATTTCTTTCAGGCAGTTCGACTTCTTTCGTTCGGGAAAATCGATGTACAACCCCTCATTTCGAAACGCGTCTCTTATTTAAACCTCGATGAGGGATTTCGCGCCGCGATTTCGGGGAGCACGTACCGTGTCCTTCTTATGCACGGTATGGACCATGAAGGGAAAATGCTTTGATTTTTACGATCGATATTGGCACGACCCGCGTCAAAGCCGCGCTATTCGATGATGACGGGGCATGCCTCGGACTCGATGCCACGGACCTCTCTCTTGCAGGGCAGAACTCTTTTCGTGAGATCGATGCACATCTTTGGCTCAATGCGTTGACATTGCTTGCAAAGAAGCTTCTTGGAGGAGCGGAGCGCGGCAGGGGGCGAGCCAAGAAGCCGCTTCGGGCCATCGTGGTGAGTGGCAATGGGCCGACAATTCTCCCCGTCGACGAGCGCGGAGAACCGCTCTCGCCCGCGATTACGTGGCTCGACCGACGCGCACAGCGCGAATCGGAAGAAGCCTCCGAGGCGCTGCACTATCCGCTCGACGCGGCCTTCAACCTGCCGAAAATTCTATGGTTGCGCCGCAATATGCCGACTCTTTACGAGCGCACGGCACTCTTTATCTCCTGTCCGGAGTTCGTGATCGGGCGCCTTACGGGCGAATGGACCACCTGCTTGCCGAATCAGGGCTACACACGGATCGTCTGGGATGACGAGGCGATCGAGGCGCTCGGGCTCGACGCCGCAAAATTTCCGCGCTTTGCGGGTATCGGGGAGATTGTCGGAAAAGTGAGTGCGTCGGCCTCTCGCGAGTTTGGTCTCCCGGCTCATGTTCCCGTGGTGATGGGTGGCCCAGACTTCTTTTCTTCTCGGCACGGCGACCGTGGCGCCGGGACGCACCTGCGACAAGGGCGGTACCTCTGAGGGCATCAATCTTTGCTCGGCGAAAGATACGGGTGATGCCGGCGGGCTCCTTGTCATGCCGCACCTCGTCGAGCCCTACTTCAATATCTCGGGGGTCATCTCGACGAGTGGCGCCGCGGTCTCATGGTTCAAAGATGCCTTTTTACCGTCGAAGAGCTACGATGATTACTACGCTTTGGCCGCTACCGCGGCGCCAGGGGCTATGGGTCTCGTGTTCTTGCCGTATTTGGCGGGCGAGCGTTCGCCACATTGGAATCCAGACGCTCGGGGCACGTTTCTTGGAGTGGGACTCCACCACGATCTCGCCTCAATGGGGAGAGCAGTGCTCGAAGGTACCGTGTTCGCGATGCGCGAAGTGCTCGATGTAATGGAATCGGCAGGCGCCCACGTCGACGATATGCGCGCAACGGGGCTACCTTCGCTTTCGACTGTATGGAATCAGATAAAGGCTGATATTACGGGCAAGCGTGTGATGGTCTCGTCGTTTTCGGAGCCTGAACTTTCGGGTTGCTTCGCGATTGGCAGCTGGGCTTTGGGCGACGCGCGAAGTCTCGCGGAAGCATCTGAGCGTGTCTTTGTTCCCGCCCGCACCTACGAACCGAATCCTGCGACCGCCGGCCTCTACGACGAGCTCTACTCCATCTACCTTGAAACGTACCGAAAACTCGCGCCGCTGTTTCCGGCGGTCGCAGGGGTTCAGCGAGGGCTAGGCCAATCGCAGCCTGGAGCAGGGGAGGAAAAGCCATGAACGAAGGTATGACGCTCAGGCAAAGGAGAATTTTTAGTGCTGACGGACGAGCTGTCGTGGTCGCGGCCGACCACGGCGCGATCGCCGGCCCGCTGCCAGGTATCGAGGCGCCGGAGTCGCT
>CAYXOW010000106.1:0-2603 GCA_964466815.1 uncultured Treponema sp. | reverse complement strand
GGGCTTTGTGCGTGCGGCGCTCGGTGCTTGGGAGCGCGGTCTAGGGCTCATTCTGAGGATGAGCGGCGGTTTCACGACGCTGGGGGGAAGGTTCGAGGAGGAGCCGCTGGGGGAGGCGGAGGACGCGGTGTTCTGGGGCGCGGATGCCGCCGCGATCACGGTGAAATTCGGTCATGCGCGCGAGGGCGAGCTTATCCGCAACGCCGCGCGCCTCGTTTCAAGCTGCGAGCGGCGCGGTATTCCCACGATGATCGAGGTGATGGCCCTCAAGGGTGGCGCACCGTCGCTCGATGCCGAAGCCCTCGCGGTTGCGGTTCGATCCGCAGAGGAGCTCGGCGGGACCTTCATCAAGGCGCCGCTTCCGGAGCGCCGGAGGGAATTTGCGCGCGTCATCCGAGGATCGCATGTGCCGGTGTTGATCCTGGGCGGAGAGAAGCTCGATTCGCTCGAAGCGCTCTTTGGAGCGATTGCGGGCGCGATGGACGATGGCGCAGCGGGTGTGGCGATGGGGCGCAACATCTGGGGGCAGGACGAGGCGGTAGGAGTGTTGGAAGCGACGGTGGGATTGGTGCACGGGGGGTGGGGCGTCGATACAGCGCTCGCGCATCTACACGAACGCCTGAGCTGAAAATATCCAGACATAGTCTTTCATTTTCCAGTGGCCCAGCTCGTGCTTTCTTCTTGCGATAAAATAGTTTCTACGCTAGTATGAATTTCTCTGCCGCAAAGCGGCAATATATCAACAACTATTTTGTGTATATCCATATCAGGAGGATCTCATGCCCGAAACAAAAATGATCGTCAATCTTTCAAACCGCCATATCCACCTCTCGCGCCAAGATCTCGAAGCGCTCTTCGGTTCGGGATACCAGCTCACCAAGACTAAAGACCTCATTCAACCCGGCCAGTTCGCATGCGCCGAGACCGTCACCATAGTCGGCCCGAAGGGCAAGTTCGAAGGTGTGCGCATTCTCGGACCTGAGCGCAAGGAGACGCAGTGCGAGATTCTCGCGAGCGATGTGTTCAAGCTCGGCGTTCCCGGCTGCCCTGTACGCGAGTCCGGTCAGCTCGAGGGGAGCTTTCCTTTCGAGATCATCGGGCCGAAGGGTTCGGTCAAAAAAGAGAAGGGCCTCATAATCGCTATGCGTCACATCCACTTCGATCCTGAGGCTGCCGCTCGCTTCGAGGTGAAAGACAAGCAGCTTGTCGCGCTCAAAGTTGGCACTGAGCGTGGCGCCATTCTCCTCAATGTGGTGTGCCGTGTACACCCCACTTACGCCCTTGAGTGCCATCTAGATTTCGACGAGGGCAACGCGCTCGGCATCGCGAGCGGTGTTATGGGTGAAATTGTGCAGCTTTAAGCGTGAAGCAAACCTAAGGGCGGCCATCAACGGCTGCCTTTTTTTGGAGCGGCATGTGAGTAAAATCATTTTGAAGGCTGAAGATCTCGATGGATATCTCAGCGCGCAGGACAATGAGTACCTCGCGCGAATGGATACGCTGTACCGCCACGCAATGGTATCGTTCAATATTCTTGCGACGAGCGCTTCAGCCTCGCAGCGGCGGCAGGAGGAGAGGACCCTCATCGATCTCTACAATCAGATGGGCGCGCTCATGCAGGAGATCTGTGCCTCGGAACCGAGAATCCAAGTTTACTCTTTCGTGTCGCCTCAGGAGACGCACGGCGAGGTTTCGCGGCTCATCGCGAAGCTCCGCGATGTGAACACGGGACGCCAAGAGTTCGTGTACTATATTCAGCGCGCTTTTGAGCTCCTTTTTACATTGGCGTATGGCGGTGCAGGTAAATCGAACAAGAACTACCTCATCGTTAAAACGCCAGTTAATATCCCGGTACAGAACTTTGCGGTCCATAAGATTCCGAATGTCGACGCCGCGGTCAGCGATACGGTGATGTGTGTGATGCTCCGCGGGGCGCTCCTGCCCTCGATGATTCTCTCGAAGGAGATCCAGGAGTACTCGTCTTCTGGTTATGTCACGCCTTTCGCGCTCTTCAAGATCAAGCGCGACGACTCGAAGAGCGAGACGACGATGGAGTATGTGCTCGATCTCGACCACTCGTACTTCGACCTCGCGCAACTCGATGGGAAACATCTGCTCTTCGCCGACCCTATGAACGCGACGGGAGGTTCCCTCGTTACTGTCGTGAAATATCTGCTCGAGCAGGGTGTGCGCCCCGCCTCGGTGAAGTTCTTCAATGTGATCAGCGCCCTTAAGGGGAGCCTCCGCGTCGTGCGTGCTATCGAGAACATCACGACCTACACGCTCTGGATGGATCCGAGCCTCAACGAGCGGGCATACATCATGCCAGGGCTGGGCGATGCCGGCGATCGGATCAACGGCACTGACGAAGAGGGGCACCCCCGCGATATGCTCCGTCTCGTCGCCGATTACGGCACCAACATCACGGGGCTCTACCGGTCGCAGCTGCGCATCATAGAAGAAACGGTTCTGAGGCACCGAGGATGACACAACGGCCTGAGCGTTTTGCGCTCTTCTATGGTCAAGATATTCTCATTCCGGCCAAGATAGCCTCGCGCATCGCACAGGCCGCACAGGCTACCACAGCGATCAGCACGCCCACT
>CAYXOW010000105.1:3537-8741 GCA_964466815.1 uncultured Treponema sp. | reverse complement strand
GCTTTCGAACCAGCTGGAACCTCCACCGCTGGGGCCATCGGGTTCGCCGATCAATCAAAAAAGGTAGGGCGATAAATGCTTTCATCACCGCGGTGAGATCGATACGATGCTATCTCAATTGAGCTCAGCTTGTCTTTCGAGCTTTACAGCTTTTTGAGAAGCGGCAGCTGGACGTATTTGAAATACAAGAATGGCAAGAAATGCAAAAAGTCCAGTGATCGCGCTCATGAGTCGAATGAGTACGTCGGGGAGCCCGGTCGAATCTCCGGCCACAACCGGCAATCTCATACTCTCTTTCGCGTTATCGGCCGCGGATCTCCAGCTTTCGGGTAGCATAATGAGTGTCTCGCCCGGACGAATGTAGCCCAGCGCGGCGGCTCGTTCCGCGGTGAAAGATGAATTGTTCTTGAGCTCTTCTACAGTATGGGCCTTTGCTGCGTTCTGATCCTGTAGGTAATCGAGCGCCTTTTGGATGGTTGCTCTCTGCGCGAGCATGTCCTGATAGGCTAAAAGGCCGCCCTTTCCTGCTACCGCCGACATGCAGCAGTAAGCTATTAGCATAGAAAACAAGCCATACCAGAGAGCGCTGAGTATACTTCTGTTTTTTTGCGAAACGCTTCGGGGCAAATGCATCAACAAGAATTTCGGCATGATTAATGGCGACGATTAGCTATTTTCTTCGAAGAAAGTAGTTCCATGCCCGCGGTAAAGGGTGTACTATACAGTCGAGGATGATATAGATGCAAAAGAGCGCGAACAGTTCACCGACTCCGAAGTATGCCGATGATGTTCTCAATGGTCTTTTCATCAGTCCTCTTGAGGACACGGAGAGCTTCGAAAAAATGGAATCGGATGAGGCTCGAATGTTATCCCCTCTCCCCACAAAGCAGGACTTGGATTCACCCGCTTCCACCCCGCAAGACCTTGGAGAAGATGTAACCGGAGAGAGCGGTGAAGAGGAAACGGTTCAGCGGCGTCCGCCAGCCCCGACCTCATCATTGCAGGAGCAAGTGATCATACGCTTTGCGGGAGAACTCAAATCTATCAAGCAGGACCTGCTTTCGATAAAACAGCACTTTGAAACAATGAAAAACCCACAGATGGAAATATCGAACGCTTCCAATTTCCAGACTCGCGCCGCTGAGACTCGACAGGGCCGCGAACCACGCGAACGACCTGCCGAGCACGAAGATACAAAGAAGTTGCTGGAAGATCTCCGAAAGCTTCTCCTTTATCTCGACAGACTTCTCGAATCGCTCCCTGAGGAAAAAATCGAAGATTTTGCGAACTCAGAATATTTCAATCTCTATCGTCATGTATTCGAAAAACTCGGGTTATCTTGATCTTCATTCATTTCATTTTATAGAGCATTCCAGGCTCTAATCCGTATGAGGCTCGCAGATACGCACCAAGTTGCCGAGCGTTTTCTATCAACGCGGAAAGATGCTGGCGCATATACGCGTCGATCGCTTCGCTCAGCTCCGGGTGCGCTTTCGCGAGATTGGTTCCGAGCGTATCCTGAAAGTACGCCTGAATATCCTTGATCGGTTGCTGCACAAGGTATGCTTGCATTTCATTCGCCATCAAATAGGAAGAGTCGATATTGTAGCGCATCCAACGGAAATAGCGTATGAGGAACCATTTTTCATCGTCGGTGAGGCGCTGATAGAGCGAAAGCACCAGATCCCGGTATCTGCTATCGGTAAAAAAAAGCGCATGGCTCAGTTCATGCGAAAGAAAACGGTACTGGAGGTAGGTCGCCGATTCCTGTGAGATTGAAACGATGGCTCCCTTCCCCGGCGAAAAGCTCGAACCACGAGCGATGATGACACCCGCGTGTACGAGTATGTCGCGCAACGACAACTCTTCGGTCGACAGAGGGAAATGTTGTTCTTGGGCCGTTTCAAAGAAACGTGCAAGGTCTTCGGGACGGTAGTCATGCGCATTCCACCCATGTTGATCGGCTATTTCCGAATCCGTGGCCAATTTCCCTACATAACCGATCTTTTCCACAAAGAAAGCGAGGCGCTTGAGATATCGGTCTTGTGTCGCATAATCCTTGAAAAGGAAAAGCAAGGTATCTGGGCGTAAGTCCCAGCGAGCAAGATACATAGAGGTATCTCCAAGCGTAGCGCAATTGACAAGAAGGCCCGGGTCGATGAGATCGAGTTTATTTTCTTTTCGAGAAGGCAGTACGCAAAATTCTTCAACCCTAATACCTTTCGGAACAACAAGAGTGATCGCTTTTGGATTCTTCTCGAGGAGGATAGCCGGTATGGAAAATGTGGTCTGTGCACCACGATACTGGTAGATCATTTTCTTATCACCCCAATAGAGCGCTACATTGCCGCTCTCGCCACTAAGCGACACAGTGAGATCGCTCAGGGTGTAAGAATTCGGAGAAAGTCCTTGAAATGGATCGCTAATTTTGTATTCATATTCACCGTTTCGAAGACTCTGAGAAAAATGAGGTGAAATCTCGGTGACATTGTCTTGGACGAATAAGCCTCTGATCTCGGGAGCTAACCGTATCTCTTGAAGCGCTAGCGGATAGCTCTGAGTTTTCGACTGGTCATTCGACGTGCCGGATGGCTTCGGCACAGCGACCGCTTTAATCTCAATCCACTTTAAAATGTGAGATGGCGGCGGAGAAAAAAAGAATGCATATACGCCCACCGAGGGAATGGTGCACAGAAGCGATCCGCCTTTATTTTTATCGTCGCCATAGCTCACCAGCAACTGCGCTCCGGATTCCTGCGACGAGATGAGCACGCGAATCGCATAGTCATCGGGGACCTTCATCGGTGACGAAAGAATATAACGTTTCGTTTCCCCTTGCGTGGTAAAACCGCCTTCATTTGAACCTTGAAATGAGCCAGTAAAGCTCGCACGCGATCCCTGCGCATCGTACCAATTTATCGACTGCACAGTGGGTCGCTGGCAAGAAATCGTGGCTGCTCCAAGCATGAATATTCCAAGGGTAAACAGCAGTTTGAATGGATTGCATGCGCTTCTCGCGCATTGAGTGAATTGCCACATTAAAGTATCGCGCTCTGTTATTGCAGTTCGAATATCTCTCTGGCAAGCAGACGTGCCACCTCGAATTTCTTGAACTCGGATAGCTCGTTCCTCTCTCCAGCGATAGAGTCCCATAGATTCGCGAAATTCGCCGGCAAAATAGACAACTCTTTGAGCTGAGACTCAAATTCAGCGTGAGATGGCTCGAATTTCCGATTGAACATAAAAATGGAGGCACCTGCGTATCTGAGGAATCCAGCCCTCGAAATCAAGCGGAAAAATTGGTTCTCCGAGACCGATGCTGCGCCAAAATCGGAGAGATAGTGTTCCATCTTCGCCGAAAAACTATCGAAAAGGCTCTGCCACGCTTCAGGTGGAAAATGCATGAGCTGTTCGCGCATTCTCTCAATCCAGTCGCTTCTCGAGAATACGAGCGGAAAATTGAGGAGCCGGTAGAGTGGATAGGTTCCTGAATTCTTAAGCAGTCGAATGTGACGCAGCGGACGAACCGCAATATCTTCTACCGCGGGAATGTGTTTGTACTCGATGCGGATAGGAATCTCATCGAGGAAAAAACGGTCTTTGGTTCCCCCCACCGCAGATTCGAAAGCGCCGGGATTGTTGAAAAGGCTCTGCCGCTTTTCAGGTGAAGGAATACCGCGGCGATAGTATGCGTCGAGAACCAGCGCATAGTGCGGATCCAGCTCATCACTCTGAGATCGCTGATCCACACAGATACAATCGACCACTGACCATCGGGAAATAGTATCGATTAAAAAGAGGGATATCTCCTCCGACTTTCGTTTCATATTCTCCACCTTTCGACTGAGTATACCATGATACCTGCATTTCTGTCATGCGCGAGGGCTAGGGTAGGTTCCACAACAAGAGCCGCATTTATATACTATGAGTGAATGCACTATTTTGTTTTGATGATTATGCCGCACTTGAATGTGCGCGCTGAGGTTCGTGAACTAAAGCGAAAAAGCCGCGATTTCAAACTCGATGACGCGGCGATGGCGCTCCCGGATGGTGTTATCCTCTGCTGGTTCGACGAAGTAGAATCCGTGCCTCAGTATGTCGATCCGAATCTCAGATATACGCTCAAACATCTTCGAGATTTATCAGAACGAATGCAGATCGCCTTGGCTCGGAGCGAATCGAAAATATGCGCTGCACTTCCAGACTGGTTTCGTTTTCAATCCGTGGAGAAAATGGATGGAGTGTGGATGCTCAGGTCCGAATCACCGCTCGAAAACAACGATCTCCTTGCTATGCTTCACGATTTTGGCTCGAGCGCCGGGCTGCAACTCTGCCCTCCTCCCACTATGTACGCGTCTGCGACGTTGAAAGGTATCGTCCTAGGCAGGGCTGGTGCACTTTCTCTCTCGACGCCCATCAGTTTTAAAAAATATGAGCTTGTGCTATACCTAGCTGAGTTACCTGAAACGCAGCTGAATGGTTTTCAGTTTAGATCGATTGCTCGAGTCCATCGCAGACGTGCGAGCGAGCGACGCAGGTCGCACACTGAGTAACGATTAGGGAGGTTTGATGTCCAAGAAATTCATCGCATCGTTGGCACTTATCGCATCGCTCTGCACAAGCGTAGTGAGCGCTCAGGAAACTGCGCCGACGAAGAGCGTATCAAGCTCGCACAAAGGCGATCAGTCCATCACCATCATCGGTGGAGGATTTATACCGCTTTTTGTGCTCAACAATACTGGAACACTGATTGCAACGCCCAATATGAGCCCGGGAGCAGTCTTTGGCCTCGCATACCGCTATATGCTCGGAAAACATGTTGGCATTGGTGGCACTATTACCGGTTCGTACGTTACGACAGTCGGTGGCGGAACTCTTTTTCTTGCTCCAATTGGATTCTCGGCATCGTGGGTGGGCGGCACCGAGCTCCTCGAATTTGAGGGCTCCACAGAGCTTGGTATGAATATCATGCGCCTGTATGGCAACGGTATCATATCGCCCTATGCGAAAGTAGGGGCAGGATTGTCGCGCTATATCAACTCATCGTGGAGCATCGGCGCAAAAGTAAATTGGTGGTTTGTGCCTGAACTACACTTCGGCGCATTCGGTAATCTGAACTCCTATGCCAATTTTTTGGAGTTTTCTGCCGGCGCAACCTATCATTTCTGAAATGTCACATATCTGAGGAGAGAGACGATGAATAT
>CAYXOW010000105.1:3306-3515 GCA_964466815.1 uncultured Treponema sp. | reverse complement strand
AATATATGCGCCCCTTCCGACCCACGGCAGTATAAAATCGCTCGAATCGCTTCAAAAGTCCTGATTTATATGTCAATTCTCGCATTTTTCGTGCTGTCGCTCACGAGCTGCGACAACACTTTTTCCATTTTTCAGACAATAAGCCAAGAAAAAAAGCAGACCGGTGCTGATCTTTTTCTGAACACTGAGGTGCGGGCGATGGCGAGTGA
>CAYXOW010000105.1:1581-3273 GCA_964466815.1 uncultured Treponema sp. | reverse complement strand
TGGGAGAAGTATTCTACCGCGATAAAAGCGGCGCGACTTGGAATGCCCTGCCCGTCAACGGCTCCACAACGTATTTCGCTTCGGGACTCGCCTCCGATTCAGCGGGCACGGTGTATGTCGCCATGTCGGACTCGAACAATGTACTGAACGACATCTATGCGACTTCGAATAAAGGCACAACATGGACAGCGATGGGCGCGAAGGCAGGAATTGGAAGCGGCCTGAGCATCGACTGGCTCGCGTGCGCGAACGATGTACTCTTCGTCGCAGCGCACGATGTATCCCATACTTACACCCTCTTTTACTACGACACTTCATCTTCTTCATTTAAAGCGACAGGAGTCACAGGCAGCGGCGACAATGTGCTCAAAGGCATTGTGTATGACGGTACGGGACTATATTGGGCGATTACGTCGACAGACGCCTACAGCGGTGCAAGCCCAGGTGCTCTCGTAAAGGACATCTCGGCGGGGAATCCTAGCCTCAGTCTAGGGCTTCTCGGTATCGTGACCAACGGTTCAGGGCGCGTGCTCGTAACACGGAGCGATGGATATGCGTACAGCTATTCTTCAGGCGGCGCATGGACCAACTTCCAGGTCAAGCCATCGACCATGCTTGGACCTGCGTTCTTTTTGACACAGCCTACGGGAAGCGAGCGAATACTCGTCGCAAAGGGTATCGCTAGTTACGGATACATGGAGTACAACGAGGCAAGCCACACTGCCAACGACGCTGGTTCAAACTATGTGACCACTTCTTCGAGCATCTATTACGGTGCGATGCTCAATAAGAGGGTGCTGGGCTTCTGGCAGCCGAATGGCGATCCGAATACGCTCTTTGCCCTTCTCGCCGCAGGGAACAGCTCCTCATACTCGCTCTACAGGAATGAATTCGATGCCACAACTTCGAAATGGAGCGGCTGGACAGCGGAATAACGCGCCACACCCCCTCTTCGGATCATCTGACGGCAGCGACGGGAACGCAACATCTGCGGAGCCTCTCGCTTCGCGGATGCGCCCTCGCACGCTCGACGAATTTATCGGTCAGGAGCATATCGTCGGGCAAGGACGTCTCCTCCGCAGAGCTATCCAAAAAGATCAGCTGAGTTCGGTCATTTTCGCAGGGCCGCCCGGCACCGGAAAGACGACTCTCGCACGTATTATTGCCAACACGACGAAGAGCCACTTTATCACGCTCAATGCCGTCCTTTCCGGAGTTGCTGATCTCCGCGAGGCCATCGAGCAAGCAAAAACTTACCGCGACATGTATAGCCGGAAAACCATCCTCTTTGTCGATGAAGTCCACCGTTGGAACAAGAGTCAGCAGGACGCACTCCTCCCATGGATCGAAAACGGCACGGCGATTCTCATTGGTGCGACAACCGAGAACCCCTTCTTTGAGGTGAACCGCGCACTTCTCTCTCGTTCGCGCGTTTTCGTCCTCAAACAGCTCACGCGCGACGACCTCTTCGCCGTAGCGCGACAGGCGCTCGACGACCCCGAGCGAGGATATGGAAAGTACCGCATTCATTTTGAAGAAGGAGCACTCGAACACATCGTTGACACTGCCGACGGCGATGCAAGAAGCCTCCTCAACGCGCTGGAACTCGCGATCGAGACGAGCACTCCCCTCTGGCCTCCCGCCGAGGGCACGCAGCTCTCCATCAGCATGAATGACGCAGAAGAGAGCATT
>CAYXOW010000105.1:300-1567 GCA_964466815.1 uncultured Treponema sp. | reverse complement strand
AGGATGGCGACTATCACTTCGACACGATCAGCGCATTCATCAAGAGTGTGCGAGGGTCGGACCCCGACGCAAGTCTCTATTGGCTCGCACGCATGGTCTACGCGGGCGAGGATCCCAATTTTATCCTTCGCCGCCTTTTCATCCTCGCCTCTGAAGACATCGGCCTCGCGGATCCACGGGCTGTGGAGGTGGTGAGCGCTTGCGCGCAGGCCTTTGACCGCGTGGGCTTTCCCGAGGGGCAATTCCATCTCGCACAGGCGACGATATACTGTGCACTCGCTCCAAAGTCTAATTCGACGCTCGGCTATTTCGACGCGCTCAAGGCAGTAGAAGCTGAACAAGCCGAAGTTCCAGACCATCTTAAAGACGCAAACCGCGACAAGGTCGCATTTGGACACGGCGAAGGATACCAGTATCCACACGCCTACAAAGACCACTGGGTCGCACAGCGCTACCTTCCGCGCACACTTGCAGGTCGACTCTTCTATTTCCCAAGCCAAATCGGTTTTGAGGGAGAGCGGCGTGCGGAGGTACTTATACGCAGAGAGGCGCAGCTCTCGCTCCTTCCTGAAGATGCCGAGGACACCGCCACAGAGAATCTTGTGTGGTCCAAAGAGGGTGAAAAACGTGCACTGTGGAAAATGAGGAGCGAGGCAACCGCTACTGAGCGTCTTATCGCCACTCGAAGTGCAATATTCGACTACCTTGCCCCAAGGGCGATCGAAAATCTCGTCATCGTCGATCCACGATCGGGTTTCTATGCGATGGAAGCGATGCGGAGGACACCCGAGGGCAAAACTTGCGTCATCCTTGAGTCGGAGACTGCGAAAGTTCAACTCGAGAATCTCCACAAATCGATCAGCGAGATTCTTCAGCCAACGGCTCTGCGTTATGAAGATGTTCGCGTAGAGAACGACAAGGCGCACAGCACCCGAGGCACGCAAGAGGCAGAGGGCCTGGTGGCTACGCGGATCGACTCAAGTCCCCTCGGCGCATACTGGTCTGAAGCTCACCCCGACGCGATTGTACTCTGTGAACTCTCGAAGATTCCAGAAAACGTCGTCACTGCGCTTGTGCAAACTGCGAGCTGCGAGAGCCCCCCAACGCCCAAAATTCTTGCCTTCGATATCGACGCGGCTCGCTCTTCTATGCTCTCCTTCGCGCTCATGCCTTTCGTCGCAACAAACGGTTTAGAGGCACGCAATTTTATGGAGCGATTTGCGCAGTTTGAGGAAAAGATGGGAAATGGGCCAGGATACCGAGGCAG
>CAYXOW010000105.1:0-287 GCA_964466815.1 uncultured Treponema sp. | reverse complement strand
CATATCCATGAATATGGACTTAGAGCGGCTTAAAAATCATATCCTCACCATCGCACCACGTAGTAGAGTCTCCGTACGAGATATTCGTGCCCGCTACCTGCGGCGCCTCGACCAGCTCTTGATCGCGCGATGGCTCGATCCCGCGACCGAATATGGAAAAGCTTTCTTCGCCGCATTCTCCGAAAGTGATAAAAGTATCTTCGATTCGCTGACGCGGAAGTACAATCAGTCTCCTGAGTGGCCAATTGTTGTGCGAGTTATGGAGATCAGCGTCGAGTCCGAGCGCT
>CAYXOW010000104.1:7318-8776 GCA_964466815.1 uncultured Treponema sp. | reverse complement strand
TTATCGTTGAAAGTAAGCGTGCCATTACTCACTGCTGTGTAATCACTGCCTGCTTTAGCAGTGCCGTCTTCAGTGTTGTAAGTAACAGTCAGGGGAACCTCAGTCGGATTGGAGAGAGTGACTGTGAAGTTGAACGGTGTAGTTCCCACGTTTCCTTCCAACTGGCTGACCCCAGCGATATTGATCGTTGGGGCACTGTCATCATTGGTGATGGTTCCGATCGCCGTACCATCTCCCATCACCCCATTGCTCAGATTGCTGAGAACTAGATTGAAGGTTTGATCCAGTTCATACTTGTTGTCATCGTTAATGCTGACCTCGATCGTCTTACTGGTTTCCCCAGGATTAAAAGTAAGGCTACCATCGACCAGCGTAGTGTAATCGTTATCGCTGGCTCTGGCAGTACCATCCTGAGTGTTGTAAGCAAGTGTAACGGTTTCGCTGCTGGTGCGGTCCAGACTCACCGTGAACTGAATCGTGCCACTATTTTCAGAGCGGGAAACATCGGCGATCGTCACCGCTGGTCTGGGTCGGACACTGCGGCGCGGTGTCTTGGAAAGAAGGAATTTTAGAGGGTCGATGTACTCTTTCGAAAAGAGCCTGTCAGCCTCGTCGAGCACAGTGTAGCGAGTGTGACGGATATCTAGGTAGCGAAGGCTGACGAGATCCGCGAGTCTACCGGGGGTGCCCGTGATGATGTGGGGGTGAACCTTGAGTGCATCCCGCTGATGTGAGAAGTGAGTTCCCCCGAGCATTGCGAGACACTGAATGCCCGCGGTGCCGATAGCCTTTGTGGACGCGAGCGAAGATGCCTGCCGCGCAACCTGGACTGCGAGCTCTTGTGTGGGACAGAGGATGAGAGCGAGGGGCCAGGTTCTGTCGGATTGATGCGTGTCCTCTCGCAGAATGGTTTGAAATATAGGTATGAGATACGCGAGTGTCTTGCCAGTTCCGGTTTCAGACTGGATAGTCGTGTCTAACCCTTTAAGGAGGGGCGGAATCGCTTCAATCTGCACTTCTGTGGGAGCAACGAAACCCAGCTCAGCGGTCGCCGCCACAATACGTGCATCGACCCCCAGCGATGAAAATTCACTCATACAATTCACGCTATACGAAACCACCCTCTTTGACAATGACTTCGAACGCTTGCGGTGCGGGCGTGACATTCGCGGTGCTTTTCGATATAGTCATCCGCGATGAATCTTGAAGCTTTCGTGCTCGGCTCTGGCGGTATGATGCCGCTACCGTACAGACAACTCACCAGCATGCTCGTGCGCCGCGAAGGTGAGCTTTTTCTCTTCGACGCGGGAGAAGGGACGCAAGTCTCTATCCGCAGGCTCAACCTGAGATGGAAGAAGATTACGGCGATATTCATCTCTCATATGCACGCGGATCACGTGACAGGGCTGCCGGGCATCCTGATGCTCTCCAGCCAGGTTGATCGCGAAGATCCGCTCT
>CAYXOW010000104.1:0-7289 GCA_964466815.1 uncultured Treponema sp. | reverse complement strand
CATCGAACAGAATAGGCGCCTTCTCGACATGTACATCAACTACGAAATCATCGTGAAAGAGATCTCCGAGCGAGGAATGGTGTGGGAGGGGGAAGGGTACTCGATTCGCGCCTTCCCGCTGCGCCACACCAAAATGTGTTTTGGCTACACGCTCGAGGAGTCGAAACGGCCCGGCGTCTTTTACCCCGAAAAAGCACAGGCGCTCGGTGTTCCGCGAGGCCCTCTGTGGTCAGCGCTTCAGTCTGGATCTTCGGTAAAACTTCCGGACGGCAGCGAAGTGCGCCCCGCCGAAGTGCTGGGCGATGCGCGGAGCGGCAGAAAATTCAGCTATGTCACCGACAGTCTTTATTTTCCGGAAATAGCGCCCGAAGTTTCAGGTTCGGATCTCCTCGTGTGTGAAGGCATGTTCGAACATGCGCTCCTAGAGAGCGCGGTAGAGAAGAAGCACATGACAGCCCGCCAGGCAGCGCAGATCGCCCGAGACGCCGGCGGCGTGCGCCAACTCGGACTCATACATTACAGCCCGAGATACGCCGACCGCGAGCTCAAAGTGCTCCTCGACGAGGCGCGCGGTATATTCCCCGCCACCGTCCTCACCAAGGATAGAATGAGCTTTCCCATCGAATTCATTGACTGAAGGCGTCGGTCTTTCGTTTTTGCTCGCAGGGGATCTCAGCTCGCAAGATTGGCCGGTTTGAATGCGAGAATGCGCGAGCCACTCTCGTGCGCGTGCTTGAGCGCAGCATACGCCTCCTTGTAGAGGCGCTCGGGTTCGATGGAGCGATTGTACCTTCCGCTCATGCCAAAATAGAACGGTGGCTCCTCGGTGAGATCTTTATAGAGACTCGCAGTCGTGGTCAGCACATCGTCCAAATCTACCGCAAGCTTGAGGCTCGATCCTGCATCCGAACCCGGGAGGAGCGCCGCATAGCAGCCTCTACCGAGTTCGAACACGAGTGAATCCGTCGAGAAATAATCTCGAATCGTGACACCGAGCGCGAGCGCGCTCGGGTCGGAGTCTCCAGACAACTCGCAGAGAATGAGCATGAGGGCGAGATCTTGACTGCGTGAGAGTTCTGCTGCGAGCGCCTGCTCGAGGGCGGGCGAAGAGATCGTCGGTGGGAAAAGCTCCTGCGGCTGGCTCTCTGGCACATTCTGAGGCGGAGGAGTAACGAACTCTCCCTCTTCATCAACCTCCTCCGCAGGGGTAGCTGCCGGTGGTTCCTGCGTTGTGCGAATTTCTTCGGTGGGTTCCTCTTCCATAGGCTCCACGACTTCTTGTTGTTGGGATGTGGGCCATGGACGGTCTGCATCATTCTCTGCGGAAGGCTCAGATGGGACAGGTTCGGGCTCGGGTTCTTGTTGAGGTTCAGTTTCAGCTTCAATGTCAGGCGGCGATCGCGGGGCTAATTCCTCTTGTGCTGGTACTGGTTCAGTCGGCTCGAAGGGAGATTTTTGTTCTGGCTGAGCCGCGGTCTCAACGCTCGCCATTTCATCTGGCTTTTCGCTGAGCGTCTCTGCCGATTGCGGTTCTTGTCCACTTTTATCTTTGAGTGTTATCTGCACAACCACGAGGACTACGATCCAAATTGCCAAAATGATGATTGGCAGCAAGAGAATGTGTGAGATGTCGGCCTGCGTGAGCGTCGCATACAGGGCCATGAGCTTCATTCCGTCGGGAAGCGGAGTCATGTAAATCACGGTGGACATTCCAGGAGCGCGGAACACGCTACCGGGATTGCTTGCGGGAGATGCGAAGTACGGCGAGTCATCGGGCATTTTCCAGAGGACAAGACCGTTTCGATCAAGCACCTGCACAGCGAGAAGATGTGCGCTCGCACTGTAGAGTGATTTTAGTCTATCGCGGACGAACTGATCCCCGAGCTCCTGCTCGCTTGTGATTGGAGAAACTGCGTTCCGCAGAATAGCGTATTCGGCTGAAGCGCCCTGTTCGCCGGACAGTCGGTCTTGCCCGACTTTGATAGCGATGAATCCGATGAGCGCAAGGATGAGCACGAAAGTGACAATGAAGAGAATCAGTTTTAAAGTTCGTTTCATTTTTCCGTCCCCGCAGTATATACTATTATTATCGGCAAAAGCCTGCTCGACCAGAGTGAATAATTATATTCAAGGCACTTGGATCGAAGTTCATGCCGAAACGAGGAAGCGTACCATGGCAGTGGATATGAGAATAAGGAAACGGTATCTCGCTGGCGGCTGGTACCCTGACGATTCGAAAGAAATTCTCAGGCTTGTGTCGAGCTGGACAGCGCATCAACACCAGCTCGGCGCTCGGGCTGTCGTTGCACCGCATGCCGGATGGTATTTTTCTGGCGAGCTCGCGGCGCGAGCCGTGTGGTCGCTTGCCGAATGCGATACCGCAGTGATACTAGGTGGGCACCTCGGCAGGGGAGATCCTCTGCTCTATGTAGACGATGAAGGTTTCAACTGCACGGTGCGCAATGCTAAAAACGATCTTGAACTCCTGAATCTGCTCGTGCACGAACTCAGGGAGGTGGGTATCCAGGAGATCGCGCTCGACCGCGATATCGACAATTCAGTGGAGATACTCTTACCGCTTGCGGCCGCGCGTTTCCCGTCCGCCAAAATTGTCTGGCTCCGCGTACCGCCCGACTACAAAGCGCGCGAACTCGGTTCAGCGCTGATGCGCGCAGCCGCAGCTTGCGGGAAAAACCTCAGTGTCATTGCATCGACGGATCTGACGCATTACGGGCATAACTATGGCTTCACGCCGCACGGCGTCGGCGAAGGAGCGGTATCTTGGGTGCGAGAAGAGAATGACAAAGGTTTTATTCGCGCAGTGCTCGACATGGACACCGATCGAGTGCTCAACCACGCTCGAGAGCGCTTCTCTGCATGCTCAGCGGGCGCGGTTTCCGCAGCAATCGCGTTTGCGCTCGGTGTAGGTTCAAAGCGTGCGGTGCTTCTAGGGCACACGCTGAGCTACGATACTCACCCCGATAGCTCATTCGTCGGATACGCTGCGATAGCATTTGTACAATAGTGTATACTTCTTAAAGTTTTGCTAACTCATGAACTTCCCTTTTGTACGCGTCGCCGCGATCGAACTCGTGTAAAAACATGCCAAAGCTCGCGCAGCCCGGCGAGAGCAGCACCAGGTCGCCTGGTACAGCGCTGGCTGAGGCTGCCTTTACGGCTTCTCTCATCGATGTGAAGGGGCCTTGGTATGCTATGTGGTTCGCTTCGAGCAGAGGAAGCATGCGCTCCGTTCCGCTGCCGGCGAGAAGTACCAAGGCTTTGAGGCGATCCTTGATGGTAGAGGCCAATTCCGAAAAATCGCTCAGTTTATCGCTGCCTCCTGCGATGAGTATGACTGGCGACGAAAAACTCTTGATCGCTGCGATGGCTGCATCGGGGATGGTGGCAGCGCTGTCGTTGAACCAGGTGACTCCTTTAATCTCAGCCACACGTTCGAGTCGGTGCGGGACGCCGGGAAAGGCCTTCAATTTTGAACTGATTTCTGAGGGCGAGATGCCATAGGCCCTGAGCGCGACCGCGGAGGCGAGGAGATTCTTTTTCTGGTGAAGTCCTAAAACCGCGACATCTGCGGGTACCAGCAGCTCTCTGGTGCCTAAGGTGTCAAATCTTCCGTACCCCAGGAGCGCTTCGCCGCGTCTCTCCGCCGCAAGCCAACCTCCCCGCGCTTGATGACCTACGGCGGTATCGAGATCGCGCTCACTGTACCAGAGCACTGTTCCGCGCGTTTCGGATGCGAAAGACCGTCCCCAGGTTTGGTCCGCGCAGCACACTGTCCAGGTGGTCGCATCTTGGCTCTCGTAGATGACACGTTTATCGGCGATGTACGCCTCCATCGTGCCGTAGTAGTTGAGGTGGTCAGGGTAGATGGAGGTGAGCACTGCAACCTTGGGTTTGAGAAGATTTTTACCTCGGAGGTCGCCCAGCTGCCAGCTCGAGAGTTCGAGCACGACAGGCACCTCAGCCGCGGTCGCATCGAGAAAATCGAGCGGCGATACCGTGATGTTTCCGCCGAGAAGCGCCACTCTGCCGCCCCCGTTGAGAGTGTACCAAATCGCGGAGGCGACACTGGATTTGCCCTTCGAGCCTGTCACGGCAATAAGGGGCGAGCGCGAGTATCGAAGGAAAATGGATATATCGGTTTCGACGCGCCGTGCAAGCTTGAGGTAGGGAGAATCGGTGCGAACGGCAGGATTTTTTATCACGATATCCGCATCCGAAAAATCGCGCTCGCGGTGAGTTCCAAGCACATAGTGGAGGGGCAGCCCTTCGAGCTGACGAATCGCCGGCTCGAGCGTTGCGTGGTCGCGGAGATCCGTCACGGTGACATCAGCTCCCACCGAGGCGAAAAACCTCGCGCTCGCGACTCCACCGCCGTGAAGTCCGAGACCCATCACCGTGACACGCGCGCCTTTGAAATCCTGGATACGATCGATTATTCCCATATGTTTGTCCGACAAATCTCCGGTTCCGTATCATAGCTCGAAGCGCCACCTATTTCCACAGCGTCGAAAATTTATGCAAATGTATTCGCATATTGTTTCATATTGTTGCAGATATTACTAAAGTTTGATTTTTCTTGACAGGAACCTAATTCAATTCTAGGCTATTCATCACCTATGAATCGCATTGATCGGCATCCGCTGCTGCATCCAAACACCGGGGCGCGGCGAGTTCAGTTTTTTTTCGATGGAGAAGAGCTTGAGGGAATCGAGGACGAGCCTGTCTCCTCAGCGCTCATGGCATCTGGAAAGCATATATTCTCCTACCACGCGAAAGATGGTGCCCCGCAAGGTATTTTCTGCGCGAACGGTCAGTGTTCGCAGTGCACAATGCTGATAGACGGCATCCCGAAAAAGGCCTGCATGACGCCTCTGGCGGCCAGCATGGATGTTCGCGCGCTCAATGGGCTCCCTGTGCTTCCGGCATCGGATGAAAAACTGGCTCAGGCGGAGCGGAGGTCGATCCGAACCGACATTTTCATCATCGGAGGAGGACCTGCCGGCCTCGCTGCGGCCATCGAGTTCGGCAAGTTGGGGTACCAGGTAGTGCTCGCGGATGACAAAGCCTCGCTCGGGGGGAAGCTTGTACTGCAGACGCACAAATTTTTCGGCTCCGAATCCGACTGCTATGCAGGCATGCGGGGTTTTGAAATTGCAAAAAAACTTGAGGAGGAGGCCAAGCGACTTCCCTCGGTGAGCCTCCTCTCCAACGCCCCAGTAGTCGGCCTCTACAAAGACAGAAAGGCAGGTATTTTTCTCAATTTCGAATCCTATGTGATTGTCGAGTTCACCGCACTCATTGTGGCGGCAGGCGCGCGAGAGAAGGCACTGCGATTTGCCGGCTGGGATCTGCCGGGCGTCATTGGTGCTGGTGCCTTTCAGACGATCGTCAACCGTGATCTCGTCAAGGCGTTCGAGAAGATTATGATCGTGGGTTCGGGCAATGTCGGTCTCATTGCCGCGTACCACGCTCTTCAGGCGGGCATTGGAGTAGTGGGAATTTTCGAGGCTGCAGGGAGAATAAGCGGCTATAGGGTGCACGCCGATAAAATTCGAAGGGCGGGCGTACCGCTCTTTCTCAACACCACCATCGTGAAGGCTGAGGGTGCTGGAAGGGTGGAACGGGCCACTGTTGCCTTGGTGGACGAGCATTTCCAGCCCATTTCTGGGACGCAGCGAACCTACGATGTCGATGCGGTGCTCGTCGCCGTCGGCCTCGCTCCCTGCAATGAATACCTCGAACAAGCGCGTCGCTATGGGATCATAGCGATGGCAGCCGGCGATGCGGCGGAAATTGCCGAGGCGTCGAGCGCAATGTACAGTGGAAAAACTGCAGCAACAGAGCTCGCGCGCATGCTCGATCGAAAAGTGAATCTTCATCCGGAGTGGGAGACGACACGTCGCATATTAGCCTCGCGCCCTGGCGACAGCTATGAGCGAGCACCGATTGTCCCGAGAGCGGAGTGGCGACCCGTTTTCTTTTGTTCGGAGGAAATTCCCTGCAATCCTTGCGCGACGGTGTGCCCATCGCACTCGATTTCACTTAAAGAAATCAGAGGCACGATAATGGATCTCCCGTACTTCAGCGGCGAACACTGCACTGGGTGTGGGGCCTGCGTTGCAATCTGCCCTGGGCTCGCCATCACACTCGTACGGAGAGTGACCGACGAATATGCCGAAGTCGTGCTTCCTTGGGAGTTCAACGTCGACTTCGCAGCGGGAGAACAGATGGACCTCGTCGATCAGGGAGGGGCCTTTGTCGAGCGAGCCACGCTCACTTCGATGCGTCGCGTCCGCGCGCGCGAAACCTGGCTCCTCACCTTCAAGGTGCACCTCTCCAACGCTCCCAAAATCGCAGGAATTCGCGCGCGCTTCGAGCCCGAGTTCGCACCGCACTCCACTGCGACGGAGCGCGGAGGCTCTATCCTCGACACGGTGATCTGCCGTTGCGAGCGCATCACCATGAGGGAAGTCGTCGAGTTCATTCAAAAGCATCATGTGCGCGACGCGAACCAGCTCAAAACGATTCGCTTCGGCATGGGTGCGTGCGGTGGCAAGACGTGTTCGCAGTTCATCGCGGCGGCTTTCGCGTGTGCGGGTGCCGACCCAACGGATATGGAGCAACTGACGCAGAGGCCACTCTTCATGGAGGTGCCGATGGGAGCGCTCGTGAATGAGGGAATGCACCGACTTGGGGGAAAAGATGCCGGTGTGCGGGGTGCTCCATGAAAAGTTTCGATGTGATAGTGATCGGCGCGGGTTCAGTCGGTTTGCCTCTTTCTTGGCAGCTTGCCGAGAGGGGTTTTCGCGTAGCGGTGCTCGATGAAGAAGCTTCGTGGGGAAGGGGGCAGAATCGTGCTGCGATCGGCGGAGTGCGTGCAACCCACTCGGACGCTGCGAAAATCCGCATTTGCCTCGAGTCGATTTCTCTGTTCTCGACAATGCGCGAGAAGTACGACCTTGACGTCGAGTGGCGCCAGGGCGGTTATCTTTATGTTTCCTACGATGAGAAGAGCGAGGCGCAATTCCGCTCACTTCTCGCGGTGCAGAAGGCGGCGGGCCTCACGATCGACTGGGTACCACCGGAATACATACAGGCCCTTGCCCCCGGCATCAGCGCCGAGGCTCTTCGCGGGGGTACATTCAGCCCTGGAGACGGCTACGCATCGCCTCTCATGACGGCGAGCGCCTTCCACGAGCTCGGACAGCGCGCCGGCGTGTCGTACTTCTTCAATACGAGAGTTGAAAGTATAAAAAAGCGCGGTGACA
>CAYXOW010000103.1:4650-8868 GCA_964466815.1 uncultured Treponema sp. | reverse complement strand
AACACTGTACATTGACCTCACCTCAGCACTTGGTATACTCCAGAATGTAACTGGAATCAATTTCGTCGCATACGTTACCCCATGCATCACCGATGCGCAAAGAATCTGAATGCGGGATCTGAGCGACGTTTATTGCACGGTTTGTCGGCACATGATAGTATCATATCCTCTATGTCAAAGCTTCTGTCCGAAATTCTCAAAAACCTCAACATAGTAGAAGTGTATGGGAATATCACGAAAATAGCGACAGGGCTCTGTTACGATTCCAGAGAATGCAAACCCGGGGACATTTTTTTTGCTCTGCCAGGAATTCATACCGACGGTACGAACTACATCCTTCCGGCGCTCAGAAAGGGGGCGGTGGCCGTCATTCACGAAGGTTCGCGTCTAGAAATGGCCAGCACGATACCCTTCTCCACCCTCGACGCTACCTTCATCCGCGTTGAGGATTGCCGTTTTGCCATGTCAGCCGCTGCCGCCGCGTTTTACGACAACCCATCCGACTCGCTCTGTGTAATCGGCGTTACGGGCACAGAGGGTAAAAGCACGACCGTGTCCCTCATCTATCAACTCTTGCGCGCGGCTGGTTTCAGAGCTGGTTTTTTTTCAACTGTGATGTCCGACACCGGCGATGGCGAGCGGCCCAACCCTCAGCATCAGACCACACCTGAGGCGACGGCGGTTCACGAGATGCTCGCAAAGATGCGCGACCATGGCTTGCAATTTGCGGTCGTCGAGTCTTCGAGCCATGGGCTCTCAACACGCACCGCGAGGCTCGCACACGTGCACTTCGATGTTGGGCTCATCACCAATGTCACACACGAGCACCTCGAGTTTCACGGTACCTGGGAACAGTACCGCAGCGACAAGGCGAACCTTTTTCGACGTCTCGGCGAAGCGTCCAAGACTACAAGGCTATGCGCCTGCACCCCCCGCGGCATCATCTGCGCAGATGACCCAAGTGCCACATATTTTGCCCAAGTCGCTTCAGCACCCTGCCTCAGCTACTCGAGCAAAGGAGCTGCGGCCGACCTTCGCGCTCTCGACATAAAGAGCAATTTTGACGGATCGACTTTCACCATCGAGGGGCCAGCTCCAGAGCCAAGCTCTCGCGAGAATAATCGCGCGCACAATCCACCTCTCGATGGCGTTGCGGATGGGTCAGGCATCTTTCCAATGAGATGTAAAGCGACAATCGCGCTTCCCGGAAGCTTTAATGTGCAGAACACTCTCGGTGCGATCCTCGCTGTTTCGGCAGCAACAGGCCTCCACTGGAGCCAATTTGTCGATTTTTTGCCCACGCTCAAGCCGGTGAGAGGCAGAATGCAGCGTATCACCCAGGGGCAGCCCTTCGACGTCATCATCGATTACGCGCACACGCCGTCATCTTTCAGAGAGATTCTCCCCTCGCTGCGCCACACCACACCGGGGAAAGTTCTCTGCGTGTTCGGCTCAGGCGGGGAACGCGATCGGGCAAAACGTCCTCAGCAGGGCCACATCGCCGCCGAATTCTGCGATATCGTTATCTTGGCCGATGAAGATCCGCGGGGCGAAGACCCTATGTCGCTGTTAGAGGAAATCGCGTCGGGATGCCCACAGCTTCCGAGAGGAGAACGCCTCTTTCTTATTCCCGATCGACCTTCCGCAATTCGGAAAGCGTTCACACTCGCGAGGCCGAAAGACCTCGTATTGCTCTTGGGAAAAGGTCACGAGAACTCAATACTATATGCAGACCACAGCATTCCTTATGATGAAGAAAGCACTGCGCGCGCAATCCTCGCGGACATGGGATTCACCGCAAAAGGAACAGAAGCATGAAGACAATCGCAGTTTTATACGGTGGGAAATCAGGAGAGCACGAGGTCTCGCTCATCTCTGCGGGAAGCATCGTGGCACACCTCGATAAAGAAAAATATAGTATCATTCCCATTGGGATCACAAAACGCGGAGAGTGGTACCTCCAGCACTTGCCTGAGTGGGCCTTTGTCCCCGCTGAACAGGGCCAGATGCGAGGGCTCCCCTCTGTAGAGCGATCAGAGCGAGTTGTCGCGGTGCCTGGAGATGGGCTCTGGCTCGAGTCGAAAGAAAAACTTGAAAAATTGCCAATCGACCTTGTTTTCCCCGTACTCCACGGAACTTTCGGAGAAGATGGGACGATTCAGGGCCTTCTTGAAACAACCGACCTCCCGTATGTAGGGGCCGATGTGCTCGGCTCCGCAGTTGGCATGGATAAAGAAGTCTCCAAGCGTCTCTGGCTCTCTGCTGGGTTGCCCGTTGTGGACTACATTTCTGTAGGAAAAGATGATATCGCCGACCAAAACTTCCAATCCCTCGCGAGGAAAATTGAAACCCGCTTTGGATGGCCCTGCTTTGTTAAACCTTCGTGCGCAGGCTCTTCGGTGGGTGCCACAAAGGTGAACTCAGCGGACACGCTCAAAGCTTCTATCGAGGATGCCCTCAGATGGTCGGAGCGCGCCCTCGTTGAAGCCTTCGTAGAGGCGCGCGAAATCGAGTGTGCAGTGCTTGGTAACGAAAAACCGATCGCATTCCCACCAGGAGAAGTGGTCCCCTCTCATGAATTCTACGATTACGAAGCGAAATATAAGGACCCTCAAGGGGCAACTCTCCTAATCCCTGCCCCGCTCGCTGAGGAGACAAAAAACAGGGTTATGAGCCTCGCGCTCTCGGCGTACAGGTATGCTGCCGCAAAGGGAATGGCACGAGTCGATTTTTTCGTCGAGAAGATTACTGGTTCGGTGTTCCTCAACGAGATCAACACCATTCCTGGATTCACTGCTATCTCGATGTACCCGCAGATGTGCGTGAACGGCGGCCTCTCTTACCCTGACCTTCTTGACAAGCTGATCGATTTAGGATTTGAGCAGTATGCGGCAAGACGCACGCTCGAGTACGATTTTTCGAAAGCGTAAACAAATCGACGGTTAATATTGCATAATTATTTATAATATTATCAATTATTATTAGCACTTCCGTTCTGTCCATCTTCGGCATATACTTGTGCGAGGGCCTCAGATTGAGGCCCTTATTCTGCAAAGGAGGATGGCATGAATTCCCAAGACTACATCGCCCTGGACAACCTTTACTGCGCACACAATTATCACCCCATACCGGTTGTCATCTCGAAGGCCAGAGGATGCAAAGTCTGGGACCCAGAAGGGCGCGAATATTACGATTTTCTTTCGGCGTACTCTGCGGTGAATCAAGGCCACCTTCACACCCACATCGTCGAAGCGGCGCAGACCCAGCTTACCCGCGTCACCCTCACTTCGAGGGCTTTCCACAACGACATGATGGGCCCCTTTTTGCAGAAACTCTGCGTCTACACGGGGTATGAGCAAGCACTCCCTATGAATACTGGTGTCGAAGCGGTCGAAACCGCCCTTAAAGCCGCACGGCGCTGGGGCGTTGAAAAAAAATCCATCCGGAATGAATCGCAGAAAATTGTGTGCGCATCGGGCAATTTTCACGGACGTACACTATCCGCCATCTCCATGTCCACCGATCCAGACTCATATGTCAACTATGGCCCCTATGTGCCAGGATTCGAAAAAGTCCCCTTTGGATCGGCAGACGCGGTTCAAAGTGCCATCGACCGCGATACAGTGGCGGTTCTCGTCGAGCCCATTCAGGGCGAAGCCGGGGTTGTCGTGCCGCATGAAGGATATCTCTCCGAACTTCGTCGAATCTGTACGTCCGCCGGCATCCTCCTCATCTTCGACGAAATTCAGACGGGTTTTTGCAGGACAGGCCGGCGCTTCGCGTGGCAGTATGAGGGTGCGAGACCCGATATCATGTGCCTCGGAAAGGCGCTGGGAGGAGGAATTATGCCGATCTCCGCCATTGTCGCCGACCGAGAGGTCATGAATGTGTTCACTCCAGGAACTCACGGTTCCACTTTTGGCGGGAACCCCCTCGCGGGAGCGGTGTGGTTGGCGGCGATTGAGGTGCTTGAAACGGAGCGGCTCGAAGAACGCGCCTTTGTGCTCGGCGAACGCTTCAGGGCGGAACTCCGCAATGCAAAACTTTCTAAAATTCGCGTCATTCGGGGAAAAGGCCTTCTCAACGCCGTCGTATTCGACGAAGGCTTCGACGCCTTCCCCACTTGCCTCGCGCTGATGGAAAAAGGCATACTTGCCAAGCAGACGCACGGAAATATAATTCGATTCGCGCCACCGCTCGTCATTTCGGACGCCGAGA
>CAYXOW010000103.1:318-4539 GCA_964466815.1 uncultured Treponema sp. | reverse complement strand
TCGTAGCGTGTGCAGCCGCTGCATGGCTCGTCGCTCTCCAGCGGCAAGAGACGCTGCAAGCCTCCGTTCCCCTCGAAAACAGAACGGCGATGGTGCGGCTCGAAACCGAGAGAGGACAGCCCCTTCCACAGAGTATCCCTCAAAGAGCCAAAATCACTGCCTTACCAGGCGAGATATTCCTCAAAACGATCGATATGAATGTCGACGAAGACGAGGATTTTGAACAGGTAATCATCTCGAAGCGGAGTGCTGCGAGTGCCGATCTCTCGCTCGCCGTGGCTGATTTTTCACCAGCGTTGGGAATCTACACGCGCGCCTTCGACGGCCCTATCGCGGCGACTAAACTTGACAGCATCATCGTCCAACCCATCGATGTTACGGGAGACGGCCTCTTAGACCTTGTCGTACAAGGGCTCGATGCATCCAACAATCAAACTCTGACCATATTCCGAAGGCTTGCTGGAAAAGGGTACTCACGCATCTTCTCGCAGGCTGGGCTCGCTGTCTCTTTGAAAGACATCGCGGGCGCAGAACGAACGGGTGGCGCAGCCAGCATCGTCGTACGAAAGCCATCGAGTGTGGCAGGCATGCTCGAAGAGACGCTCTACACTTGGGATTCGCACATATCGTCATTTCGAAAAGGCATACAGACTCTTGTGAAGGACAACCAAGCGGATTTTTCCGGAATCGAGGGAAACGACGCCCAATCCTTTGAAATCTGGTTGAGCCGCCTGTGGGCGAGGGTCGACATGCCATCCGACCCGAGATTCTTCTATCTCGATGTTGCTCGCGGCGAGCTCATTCTAGGTGAATCCCAGCTGCAGCAGCGCTGGATCATCAAGAGCGCCGACAGAAACGGAAACCGTCTCTACATCACTTGCAGCACCTCGGAGTCGAGCGATCTCGATCGTGTCATCACCATCGACGCAAAGGGGCGCGATACGATTGCGCTCGGAATCATCGATCAACAAGTGTCCAGTTTTAGGCGCGACGAGGGATGGTCTGGCACATACTCAGTATCGAATCAGACCTCGACCATATCGCAAGGTGCAATGGACACGACACCAGCGGCTGTACAGCCCGACGCGAACATGGTGCCGGACCAGAGCGACTATTATGGCCGCTACCTCGGAGATCACGATTCGGTGCTCGTGCTGGACAAAGAGAAAAGCATTCTTGTGTTGGATAAAAAATTCTTCGAAGGCGTTTCACGCCTTTACCGGTACGGCGAGAATACTGTACTCGATTTTCAGCAAGTTTTGCCCGGAGGCCTGACCGGCACGAGACTCATTTTTATGGTGAGCGTATCGCGCGAGCAAGATGGGGGTATCGGACAATTGCGGCTCGACTCCGCCCATATAGGGCCGGACGGCATTCAAATCGACTATCGAACTCCCTATCTCTTTTCTAAGACAAGTTAAGGTGAGACGAGGTAAGACTCGTAGCCGAGGTCTTTCAACGCAGATTGAGTTTTTTGCCAGTCTGCTTCTGCAGCCACTTGTACGAGCCAGCGCAGCTCTCCATCTTTATTCTTCATTTCGACGACACGCGACTCGAAATGTTTAGACGTGAGAGTCGCGGAGAGGCGTTGCGCGTTTTCGCGGAGAGAAAAGTAACCGACTTGGAGCCATTGCACATGCGCGCCTGAGTCCGATGCGCTCTCCTGTTTCGACGCCTGCGCGCCTGAGTCTGAGGTGCCGCCCTGATTAGGCCATTGCCCTATGCCGGAACGGTAATCTTGGAGCGGAGCCGCATCCTTTATCCACGAGAGACCGAGCGCCAGAAGAAAAGATGATGTGGGAAACACCTTACCGGAAATGAGATCCGATCCGATCGAAGATGGATACTCTTTGACGATGCTCGGTTTTGCAGCTCCATAGCGACCGAAATCGGCGACATACTGGAGAAAGAGCAGCTCGCTGCTCACCTGTGCGTCTGTGGAAGAGGCGAGCGCCTCTTTAACGCGTGCGCCTGCGGTGTCGTAGTTCCCGTCCAGCAAGAGGCCCCAAACTTCGAGAAGCGCCCGCATTTCTTTGGACAATCCACCAGTTTTTGTGAGAGCCTCGATTGTCTGTGTATCGCCTACCGCCACAGCGAGGCGGGCTGCCTCCGCACTGTACTTCGGATCGAGTGTTGCGGCTCTCGCGTACCATGAAGCGGCATCGGCGGTCTGACCAAGGAGAAGGTACATCGACCCGATCGTGCCCCGCAGCTCCGCTTTCAGAGCCGCGCCTGCTTTGGGCTCGATTTCGCGGCAGAGACTTATTCCGTCGCGAATGGGAAGTTGTGGAATTGCCGCCAAAATGATCGCTCTCAGAGCATCTTGTGTCTTGGCGCCTGCTGCGGCCTGCTTGGCCTGTGAGAGGTTTTTAAAGGACTGAGCACTCAGCGGCAAGGGTGTTGCAAGCGCAAGGACTAAAATAGTGCCGAGGATGCACAATGCGCGTCGCGTGCGCGAGCGCGCTGCGACTTTTCCTCCGATCAGCACGCTTCTTCACCTCTAAAAGTGTTGCCAGAAATTGCGACAATCCTTACGCGCGCAAACTGCCCGATGCGAGTGCGGGGTGCGGGAAACACGACCATCTCGTCGCGCGCGGTCCGCGCAAGCACTTCTTTGGACGACCGCTTTGAAACATCTTCGATGAGCACCTCGTCTATGGCTCCAATACGCTCTTTCATAAGCATTGAGGTGATCTCCTTCTGGAGAGCGATCACCCTTGCGAGTCGCTGCTTCTTTACCTTGTCGGGCACCCGATTGTTCATGGTGGCGGCGGGAGTTCCCTCTCTTGCATTGAAGTGATACATGAATGCGTACGAGAATTTCACCCTGCGCATAAGATCGAGCGTATCTTCGAGATCCTCTTCGGTTTCGCCGGGGAAGCCCACCAGAATATCCGTGGAGAGTGTGATATCGGGCATAGAATATCGAAGAGATTCGACGAGGGTCAGATACTCTTCGCGTGTGTACTTGCGATTCATTGCAGCAAGAATTCGGTTTGAACCAGACTGCACGGGAAGATGCACATGCCTGCAAAATATGGGATCGCTTGCAAGCACCTCGATAAGAGCAGGAGATAAATCCTTCGGATGGCTCGTAAGGAATCGAAGCCAACCGATTCGCTGCTCCTGCATGCGTGGGTTTGAGCTGGTTTCGACCTCTCCACGTCGTTCCCTCACCCTCGAAGAGATGAGTCGCAGGAGCCCGGGGAAATCGAGCGACTCGTCTGCACGTTCCCAGCGGTACGAATTGACATTCTGCCCCAACAACGTAATCTCACGCACGCCGATGTCTTCCATCCGCTCGATTTCTCGGATGATGTCCTCTGGATCGCGCGAGGTTTCCCTGCCTCTTACGTACGGTACGATGCAGTACGCGCAGAAATTGTTGCAACCGTGCGTGATCGGGACATAGGAGCGGAAAGCTCCCTGCTCGTGGTGGTCCGCGCTGAACACATATGTCGGCGTCTCTTCAGCTATATCGATCTTCTGGCCGGCTGCGATGACATCGAGCATGAGCCCAAACGATTGTTTTTGAAAAGTTCCTAGAACATAGTCAACACCTGGCGCCTGTCTCTGAATCGCGCTCTTGTGCTGTTCAGCCATACAACCGACCACCGCAAGTTTAAAATCGTGCTCATTCTTCCGAGCCACAAGCTGATGTATTCTGTTCCATGCACGATTCTCTGCAGTAGCCCTCACTGTGCAGGTGTTCAACACGATGAGATTCGCCTCATCTTCCGCCGACTTCTCCCAACCATGCTCTCGAAGCGCTGTCTCTATGGCGGCGGATTCAGCCTTATTCATCTCGCACCCATAGGTTTCAATGTGGTACTTCTTCATTTCTTCCTGTTAACGCCACGCAAAAAACCAAAGAGGTGATATACGCCGTAGCCGAGAAGTCCTATTCCTCCGAGCCCTAAAATCGAGTGAGCAAGCCCTGGAATGAAGAGTGTCGTAAGGCCCGCTACACCTGCCACAGTGAGTACCGTTCCCGAAGTCCTATCGGTTTTTGTTTTCCCAAAGAGCCCGATCGCTCCGAGGGCTAGGAGACCCGCAGAAATGACTGTGCCGACTACGGGAATGCTCAGAAGGGCATTCACGCCAAGGAGCCCCAATCCGGCGGCAGATGACATGACTGCCTTGGTCCCTCTGTCGGACAAATTCTTCGGATCGACTGGTAAATTATCTTCCATACTCTTTCCTCTTACATAGTACAGCGGA
>CAYXOW010000103.1:0-270 GCA_964466815.1 uncultured Treponema sp. | reverse complement strand
TCAAAATGATTCAAATGAACTCCACTTCCCGAGCTCCGCATTCACCGGCTGAATCGTGGAGCGTTCGCTCTTTTCAACGTAAGCGTAGGCCGAATGGTTATGAATGCTCTCGAAATTTTCAGCTTCTACCGAAAACCATGGGAAACGTCCCAACGCATCGACTTTCGAGTACACTTCGCGCACGACATCCTCGACAAAGCGTGGCTGACCATAAGCCTTCTCGGTGACGAATTTTTCATCTTCACGCTTGAGCAACGTAAAGAGTTCGCT
>CAYXOW010000102.1:7544-8928 GCA_964466815.1 uncultured Treponema sp. | reverse complement strand
GCAGGGAGCCACCAGCGCGCCGGGTAGGCGGCAGCTGCTACCAGCATGGGAATGAGAATGAGGACAAGCGCCGCGATTACGCTTCCCGCCCCAAAGCCCGCAAAGGCTTTGCCGATGGCGTCGAACTCGACGCTTCCGACATGGAAGAGCACGTACATAAAGCCTGCGAAGAGGAGCATGCCCGCGATGACGGCATACACCAGGTAACCGCCTGCCGCCCGTTTGGCCTTTTCGCCGCCCTGCTGAAGGAGGAAGTAGGTGCACCAGGACATCACTTCCCACATGATGAAAAATGATAAAAGATCATTCGCGAGGAGCACGCCGAGCATGCCGAAGGTCTTCGCAAAAAGCCAGACATAATAGAGAGGATATTTACCGTCGTCGCGCAATCCTTGGAGGCTGAAGAGCACGGTCACCAAGGTGATGCCCGTCACCATCGCGATGAAGTACCAGGAGAGCTGGGTCATTGCGAAGTGGAGCGGAAACCCGAAGAGCCACAGTTCGACGCGGCTCACACCGGAGGCACTTCTCGTCGCCAGCGCTTCGACGAAGAGAAGACCGAACCCAGCGACGGCAACAAATTTCTGAATTGCACCCGAAGCGCGGGGACTCTTTGAAGCGGGAACGAGCGCGGCGAGCGCGATGCCTCCGAGGAACGCCGCAAGCGGCAGCAGTAAAAGTGTTGTGATCGACATTCCAGTTCCTCCTAGAGTGCGGCGAGAGCCGCGGCGATCGGTTGGAGCGCCTGATCAAACCATGGGAAGGCGAAGCCGCCCACCAGCACGAGTGCAACGAATCCGGCCACGGCGATCCACGCAAGGATCGGAAGGTCGGCGCGGTCGGTGGATAGGCCGCCGTGTGGCGCGCCGCCCGCGAGTTCGGTAGCCACCGCAAGGGTCCCTGCGGTGCCGTGCGGCGCGTCGCTCGCGCTCTCTGGTGCGCCCAGTGCTGCGGCACCGCTCGTTGCCTCGATTTGAACGAGCGCGCCACTTCGCGCGCTTTGTGCGCTTACTGACACGCTTTCCGCGGCCTGCCCATACAGCACGCGCACGATCCGGAACAGGTACACCGCCTCGATGACCGTGCCGAACAGAATGACGACGATGCCGGCGTAGCCGAGGGCCGAGCGCGCCGCGGCGGCGACTTCGATGATCCTAAATTTGGTGAAGAAGCCGAAGAAGGGTGGCATGCCCACGAGGGAGAGCGCCGCCAGGCTGAAGAAGGCTGCGGCGGCGGGCATGCGGCGCGCGAGGCCGCGGTACGATTCAATCTCGTGGCTGCCTGTTCTCAGAATAAAGTAACCAGACACAAGAAAGAGCGCACTCTTTGCGCCAGTGTGCATGAGAAGCTGCCCGAGGCCCGCCCAGTCGCCCGACTGCGTGCC
>CAYXOW010000102.1:5221-7534 GCA_964466815.1 uncultured Treponema sp. | reverse complement strand
GGCAAAGAGCATGATGCCGACCTGCCCGATGCTCGAGAAGGCGAGGGTGCGCTTGAGCTCTTTCTGGCCGAGTGCCGCGAGCTCGCCGACTACCACGCCCGCCAGCGCGAGGACTCCCAGCGCGGGCTCCATCAGCGTGCCGAACACCGTGATGCCGATTCTGACCACCACGACGAGCGCTACTTCGATCACAAAACCTGAGAGAACGGCGCTGATCGAGCTTGGTGCGCTCGAGTGCGCGTCCGGAAGCCAGGTATTGAGCGGAAAAATGGCCGCTTCAATCCCGAATCCGAGGGTGAAGAGCACTGCGATGAGCAGCGAATAGCCGTGCGGAGCAGCGGCGAGTGCCTGTCCGATATCGCTCATCGCGAGGCTTCCCGCAACGCGGTAGCTCAGTCCGATCGCCACGAGCATGAAGGCCGAGCCGATCGATCCGAGAATCATGTACTTGATGCCCGCCTCGAGCGAGCGCTCTTCCTGGCTGTATGCCACGAGGATGTAGGATGAGATACAGAGGATCTCGAAGAACACGAAGAGATTGAAGATATCTTTGGTCATGACGAGGCCGAAGCTCCCTGCGAGCAGGAGCAGAAACAGCGCGTAGTAGCGCGTCTCCGCTTTCTTTGCCCCCTCAAACTCGCCCGCGTGCGGAATGTAGGGCACGGAGTACAGCAGCACGAGGAGCCCGCTCACTGCGATCAACATGACAAAACCCGCCGACAGCGCGTCGAGTCCGAATGCGATTCCGAGCGGCGGAAGCACATCCGCGAGCACGATCGTCATGGGGCCGTTTCGCAGAACATCCGCGAACCAGAACGGCGCAAGCCCCGCCAGAAGCGCGACCGCCGCGAGCGCCAGCCATCTGGCTGTCACTCTTGAGCCGATGAGCACGATGAGGAACGCTATCGCCAAGGGCAGCGCAATCAAAATCATTGGACTCACCATTTCAGCCCCCTTGTCTCGGAAACCTCGACGGTTTTCCTCTTTTCATACAGGCGCATAATCAGCGTAAGCGCCACCGCGGTGACACCGAATCCGATGACAATCGCCGTCAGCACGAGCGACTGGGGAAGCGGATCGACCATGCGTGCGGCCTGATCGCTCAGGTTGCCCGAACCGACTACGTAGATCGGCGCCCTTCCATTCCTGATATATCCAATGGTGATAAGAAAGATGTTCACTCCGAGGTCGATCACGTCGAGGCTGATGACTGTGCGGATCAGATTTTTTCTCGTGAGCGCACCGTAGAGCCCGAGGAGAATGAGAATGATGCTCGTTGTGTAGAGCACTGCGCTGATCGATATCATCGCGAGCCTCCTTCGCCGCCCACCGAAACCTTCGTCGAGCCGACATCCTTGTCGCTGCCCGTGAGGCTCGTCACGAGTGTCGAGAGCTCGGCAGCCACCTTCGTGCCGACCGCGGCGTAGATCAGCGGAATGATGCCCGCGCTGAAGACCAATCCGAGCTGCCCCTTCGGCAGCACGTTCGCAAGGAACGAGAACTTGTCCCCCAACAGGCCCAGTGTCCCTAAACCCACAAAGGCCAGCCCCGCCAGCCCTTCGATCACCGCCATAAGCCGCGTGGACAGGCGCTGCTCTGCATTCGTCATCAGCACGGCAAAGACCGCCGTCGCGATGAGTACGCCGCCGGGGAAGCCGCCGCCGGGCGAAAGGTGCCCGTGCGCCACGATGTAGGCGCCCACGAGGGCGATGAGCGGCAACACAAGTCTCGTTCCATTGTGCAGAATGAAACCGCCCTCATCCGCGAAGAGCTCCGAGAGCCCCCTGCCCGCGAACTCGCCCGACAGAAGAGCGACGCCGAGGGCGCTTAGAAAGAGCACAGTCACTTCGCCCAAGGTGTCGAGGCCGCGGAACTGCACGACGATCGCCGTGACGGTGTTCGCGGCGCCGCTCTGCGGTATGGTCTGACCGATCGCAGCTTGACCGAGCGTCCGCACCTGCGTCGGGTCGCTCACCCAGAGGTCGCGCGCCACGAGCGACACGACAAAAAATGCGAAGCTCGCAATGAGCAGGAATCCGATCACTTTACGCACGTCGGCCTCCCTCAGCACGTTCCGCGCCAGTCTGCAACACCGAGCCGTCAGCCGCCCGCGCTATACCATCGATACGCGGAGCACCTTTCAATGCACCTTTCGCCGTCCCATCAGCGCGACCTAATCCGAGTTCGCCGTCTGTATCCGCCCGGTGCACCGAATCCGTGCGCCGCAGCGCGAGTACATACACGAGTGTCGTCAGTGCCGATCCGATCGCCGCTTCAGTGATCGCGACATCGGGTGCCGCGAGCAGCAAAAAT
>CAYXOW010000102.1:3052-5211 GCA_964466815.1 uncultured Treponema sp. | reverse complement strand
GACAAGGAGGCTGACCGCCCCGAGTAGAATCACCGCCGAACCGAGCGACCGCACGAAAATCGCGCCAGCCGTCAGCCCAATCAAAAGCACACTCACGAAAAGAACAATTGCGACCATCTCAGACCCCCTTTCCGGACTTCGGGCCGCCTGCGCCACGAGGGGCCGCGCCACCAGGGGCCGCGCCGCTAGGAGCCGCGCCACCAGAAGCCGCATTGCCAGAAGCCGCGACGCGAGGCGCCACACTGTCTGGAGTCTCGCCGCCATCCTGCGCGCCCCACGCATCGCTCACCGACTCATTCGCGAGCTTAACGCCCGACAAATAAGCACTGCGCCCGAGCGTGTTCGACGCGATGGGGTTCGCGAGCACGATGAAGATCACAAAGAGCAAGGCCTTGCCCGCCGCCCCAGGCAATAGGAATATCGCACTCAGCCCGATCGACATCGCGCCGAGCGTACTCGCCTTAGTGCCGGTCTGGAGCCTGTTGTAGACATCGGGCATGCGCACGAGTCCGAGCGATCCGAGAAAGAGAAATACTCCGCCGATCAGCAGCAAAATTTGCCCTATCACTATCATTTCGATGCCCTCATGAAGAACCGGGCTATCGTCACCGTTCCGAGAAAGCCCGCGATACCGTACACGAGCGCCACATCCATGTAGCTCGTCGTCTGCACGATTTCGGCGATCACCACGATAAGGGCCGCGCCGATCACCGACAGGGTGTCAGACGCAACGAGCCTGTCGAAGAGACTTGGCCCCTTGATCAATCTGACTACGGTCAGCAGAGCAGCCAAACCGATGAGAATCAACGCGATGGTCATCATTCGACAACCTCCTTCAAGCCGTTCTCGAACACCGATACAATGGCGTTTGTCGCCGTCTCGACATCCTTACCTTTCACATCGATCCAGTGGATAAAAATGTCTTCCCCTTGTACATCGAGCGAAAGCGTCCCTGGTGTAAGAGTGATGGAACTGGTGAGCATCATTTTGGCGAGCGGGCTTTTGAGTTTTGTCTTCACCTTGACGATTCCGGGACTGATCGGAAGACGCGGCGAGAGCACGCGCTTCGCGACATCGATGTTCGCCAGGATGAGTTGCCAGATGAAGATGAACACGTAGGCCACCACGAAGAACAAGGGTTTGATCCCCGGCCGAATACCGCTCAGTAGGGGGTAGATCGAACGCATGAGGAGCGTCAACACGACAGTGACTGCCAGCCCCGTCGCCAACTCCTGCACCTGCACCGACCACGTGATCAGCACCCACACTAAAAAGAGACCAAGCCACAACAAGAACGCTTCTCTGCCCCGTCTCATTTCGAGCTCCTTAGAATTGATTGCCTATTGAAGATCGCCGTAGTACTTCATGTACTGGACGCGTTCGTATATTTCAGGCGCGCGTGAGGTTGCCTGACTCATAAGGCCCCGGAATGCCTCGACACTCTCGAATCGATGCGACTGCATCCATTCGCCGAGTCTGTCTTTCATAGCCGAGACGACCGATTCGGGTTGTCGGCGGAATGCGGATACCACTTCGACGCCTGTCGCGCCCGCGAGGAGCATTTTCACTACGTCGTCGCCGCTCTGCACACCGGTGGAAGCAAAAAGCGGAATTCCCGTCTTTCCATAGATGAGGCTGATCCAACGCAAGGGGTGCGCCATCTCTTCGTGGCTGCTGTAGAATGCGCCCTGTGTGGGGGTCATTTTTTCAATGTCGAAGTCGATAGAGTAAGGGCGATTAAAAAGCACCACCGCGCTCGCGCCCGCTGTTTCGAGCTCGCGCACCGCAGCCGCGATATCCGAGTGGTAGTACCCAATTTTTGCGATGAGAGGAATGTGGATGCGGGCCTTTACCGCGCGCACGATCGCGCCAAGATCCTGGGCACGCAGCGCGAAAATGTTGAGTTGCAGAGCATCGGCGCCCGCAGCCTCGATGTCCGAGGCGAACGCAGTCCACTCGCCCTCCGAGGCGCAGTTGATGCTGGCAATTACCGGCACGCTGATTTCCTGCTTCGCCTTTTTGATGAGCGCGACATACTCGGCGAGGCTGTGTTTCCTCTCGTAATAGCCGATGTAATCGTCGATCTCTTCTTGGCCGTAGATCACACCGCCCTTATTCGCCTCGGCGCGGGAAGCCATCAGAATCTGCTCCTCGAAGAG
>CAYXOW010000102.1:0-3036 GCA_964466815.1 uncultured Treponema sp. | reverse complement strand
TCGAAGAGCGACTTGAGAACTATGCCACCGACACCTGCCGCCGATAATTTCTTTATACTATCAATATTTCCAGTGAGAGCCGAACTGCCGGCTATAATGGGATTGGGAAAGGAGAGACCAAAACTGCAGACTTCGAGCGCAGCCATCCGTGTGCCTCCTTGAGATGGATGGCAGGTATTATATCATATTATATAAATATTTCAATATAAAATTTTATAAATATTTAAGGAGTAATATACTCAGGTATCGCGTCACCATTATTTATTGCAAGGTAAAAAAATAAGGCCGTCCCATGTGGACGGCCTCTTATCGTCACGCCCGTCGCCGCACTGATGCAAGGCGCTCAAGACGCGCCGCGCGGCGAATATATGGCTTAGCGGCGAATATACGGCTCAGGTTCTGCGCACCCGGTGCCCCGATTTTTCCCACCGATCCTTGAGTTCGAGCAGCTTTTCGCCCGCGGCCACAAGTGTTTCATCCCTTTTTGCGAAGTGAAATCGGATGAATCGATCCTCGAAATCCTTGAAGAAACTCGAGCCGGGCACGGCCGCGAGCCCCGCGTGCGCCGCCATCCACTCACAGAATGCTGTATCGCTCTTCGCGCCGAATTCGCTGATGTCGACCAACACATAGTAGGCGCCCTGAGGTTTCACATAGGAGAGTCCCGCACGCTCGAGATACGAGAGAAAGAGTTCGCGTTTGGCATGGTAGGTTCGGGCGAGTTCCCGATAATAGGCGTCTTCGAATTTGAGGGCGGTGACAGCCGCCTCCTGAAGCGGCGCCGCCGCTCCCACCGTGAGAAAGTCGTGTATCTTTCGAATGCCATCGGTCACTGCGGCGGGTGCGATAGCGTACCCGAGGCGCCACCCTGTAATCGAATAGGTCTTCGAGAGAGAACCACAGGTAATTGTCCGCTCGAACATGCCGGGAAGCGACGCAAAGTAAATATGCCTGAATGGCTCGTACACAATGTGCTCGTACACTTCATCCGTGATGACGAAGGCATCGTAGCGTTCAGCCAGTGCGGCGATCGTCTCGAGCTCGCCGCGTGTGAAGACTTTCCCTGTAGGATTCGCCGGATTGCAGAGAATAAGCGCCTTTGCCCCCTCTCGAAACGCGGCCTCAAGCTCGCTTGGGTCGAACACAAAATTGTGTGCGACCGATGTATCGGGGCGTAGCGGCACGCAGACCGGCTCAGCCCCCGAAAGGATGGCATCCGCGAGGTAGTTCTCATAAAAAGGAGAAAAAACGATAACCTTATCGCCTGGATCGACGGCGGTCATCACCGCGGCCATCATCGCTTCAGTGCCGCCGCAGGTCACCGTGATATCCGTGTCGGGGTCGATCGGCAGCCCCATGAACCGACGCTGCTTCTGCGCCAGCGCCTCGCGGAAATTCTGCGCACCCCAGGTCACCGCGTACTGGTGAGGCCCGGCGAGCGCGACCTTCGCGGCTGCCTCCAAAAGTTCAGCCGGCGGATCGAAATCGGGAAAACCTTGGGATAGATTGATCGCGCCGTGACGGAGCGCAACGCGCGTCATGCGGCGTATCACCGACTCTCCGAACGATCTCGATTTTGCGCTGATTACCGGCATAGCACCTCCAATGGAATTTGATACTATGCACAGTAACGCAAATCTTGTCAATCCAAAAAAAGAGAGCCGTCCATGTGGGTGGCTCTCTTTGATAGTCGAGAAGGCTTGCGATGCCTGCGCTCCAATCGCCGTGCGAAAATCGCGACATCGCGTGTCACATCGCGTGCCACGGCGCTTGGGCTGTGCGCCGCGTCATATCACTCCGGCTTATGATACAGGAAGCACGAAACCTGGTGACCGGATTCGGTTTCCTGGAGCTTCGGCCGCGCGCTCTTACAGATGTCCATGCGCTTGGGACAGCGATCGTAAAAGTTACAACCGGGCCGCTGCTTGTCGGGCGAGGGGACATCGCCGGTCAGAATGATACGCTGGCGCTTCGCCTCGATCTTGGGGTCGGGAATCGGCGCGGCGGAGAGCAGGGCTTCGGTGTAGGGATGCAGGGGCTTCTTGTAGAGATCCTTTGCGTCCGCGATCTCCACGATGAGGCCGAGGTACATCACCGCCACCCTCGTCGAAATGTACTTGATGACCGAGAGATCGTGGGCAATAAAGAGATAGGTGAGGCCAAACTCGTCCTGTAAATCTTTGAACAAGTTGAGAATCTGCGACTGGATCGAAACGTCGAGCGCGGAAACTGGTTCATCGCAGAGAATGAGTTCGGGGTTGAGGGCGAGGGCGCGCGCAATACCGATGCGCCGGCGCTGGCCTCCCGAGAACTCGTGCGGATAGCGGTTCTTGAAGAAGCGCGAGAGGCCCACCTTTTCCATGAGCTGCTCGACGCGGTCGTCGAGATCCTGCTTCGACATGTCGATGAGACCGTTTTTCTTGAAAATGCGAATAGGTTCGGCGATGATGTCGCCCGACGTCATGCGCGGGTTGAGCGAAGCGTAGGGGTCCTGGAAGACCATCTGCATATTCTTTCGCGCCGCGAGGAGATCTTTCTTCGGAGCTTTGGTGAGGTCGATATTGTTGAGGAAAACCTCGCCAGCGGTTGGCTTGTAGAGCTGCGCCACCGCGCGGGCGGTCGTCGATTTGCCGCACCCCGATTCTCCGACAAGGCCGAGGGTCTCTCCTTTCTTCACCTGAAAATCGACGCCATCGACGGCGTAGATGAAATTCTTTACGCGGGAAAAGAGACCTGTTTTGATAGGGAAGTGCATTTTCAGGCCGCGCACATCCAAGAGTGTCGTGTGATCAGGCATTCTGGCCCTCCTTCGCGTAGAGCCAGCATGATGCGCTCTGGCCATTTTCGAACTGTACGACAGGGGGATATTTCTTTTTGCAGATATCTTTCACCTTATCGCAGCGCGGATAGAAGGGGCAGCAATCGGGAAGGTCGATGACGTTGGGCGGTTGGCCCGGAATCGAGTAGAGGCGATTCTTAGTCTCCTGATCGAGGCGCGGTACAGAACGGATGAGGCCCATCGTGTAGGGGTGCCTC
>CAYXOW010000101.1:0-9037 GCA_964466815.1 uncultured Treponema sp. | reverse complement strand
ATCAAAATCATATCTTACAAAACCTTAAGGAGGTTTATTGTATGAAAAGATTCACCAAGGTAGCACTCTTCATGCTCCTCGTCCTCGTTCCGGCAATGGTCTTTGCGCAGGCCAAACCGATCGTGCTGCGACTCGCCGAGACGCACCCGAAGGGGTATCCCACCGAGATGGCGGATGAAGAGTTTGCGCGTCTTGTCAATGTGCGCTCGAACGGACGCATTGTCATCGAAGTGTACCCGGGTTCCCAGCTCGGAGAAGAGAAAGCTGTCATCGAGCAGGTGCAGTTTGGCGCCATCGATCTCACACGCGTCTCCATCAGCCCGCTCGCTAGCTTCGTTCCGAAGCTCAACGCTTTCCAGATGCCGTACCTCTACAGAGATTCCGACCACATGTGGAAAGTTCTCAAGGGCGACATTGGTAAAGAGCTGCTCGCCAGCCTCGAGCCATTCGGCTTTATCGGTCTCGGCTGGTTCGATGGCGGTTCGCGCAGCTTCTACAACAGCAAGAAGCCAGTCCGAACTCCCGCCGATCTCAAGGGAATGAAGATCCGCGTTCAGGAGAGTGAGCTCATGCTCGACCTCGTCCGCTCCTTCGGCGCTGTGCCGACCCCAATGCCCTACGGCGAAGTCTACTCCGGCCTCCAGACCGGCGTTATCGACGGTGCCGAGAACAATCCTCCCTCCTACTATTCCGCCAGCCACTATGAAGTCGCCAAGTTCTACACGCTCGATGAGCACACCATGGTTCCCGAAATCGTCATCGGCTCCAAGATATCGCTTGGCAGGCTCTCCAAGGCCGATCAAGACCTGATCAAGCAGGCTGCCTTCGACGCGATCGACTATCAGCGCGATCAGTGGAATGCCTATGTGAAACTCTCCATGGACAAAGTTACCGCCGCTGGCTGCACCATCATCCCCGTCCCCGATAAAACCGAATGGATGAAGGCTGTCGATCCCATGTACAAGAAGCAGTCGAAAGAGATTCAGGATCTCGTGGCTCGCATTCGCGCCGTGAAATAATTATCGCCAAGAGGTTGTTCTTTTAAAACGCGTCCGACTTTTAAAAGAACCTCAGTTTCGCGGGAAGTCGTGTGTTGAACACGGCTTCCCGCCATCTCCTTATATACCGGCGCAAAGCCGGTATTTCATTGTATGAATTCGGTGCGTCGAGGTGAGATATGAAGAAGTCATTCATCACGGCAGTTACGCTGATTCACATCTTGCTCATCGATTTTTCGATGATCATGGTGGTGGCCATGCTTCTGCTTGTGTTTGCGAATGTGGTGCTTAGAGCGGCATCTACTGGTCGGAAGAAGTCGCCCTCGTGCTTGAGGTGTGGTTCATATTCCTGTCGCTCGGGCTCGGAGTGAAGCATCGCCTGCACATCTCTATCAATGTGCTCAAGCGAGAGACCGCTCCCAGATGGCTGAATAAAATTTTGGACACGCTCTCGGACCTTATTTTTCTAGTAGTGGGTACGGTGATGATAGTGTATGGCTATAAGCTTGTTGGGTTCACTATGCGCTCCATCATGCCCGCGACAAAATTGCCCGCGGGAATTCTTTACCTCGTGTTGCCATTGGCAGGATTTATCGTCGATATCGAGGCGTTGTTCCATATTCTCGGCTTCAACATGTTCGACGAAAAAATCGACCAGTATCTTTCCGGGGAAGGTGGGAAGATACGAGATATATTCAGGAGCGAATCATGACGGATCCCACTATCGCGACCATCATTCTCATGGGTGGTTTTTTTCTGCTCATGATTCTCCGCGTGCCGATTACTTTTTCGCTCGCGTTCGCATCGATCGCGACGGCGACCTACCTCCATATTCCGCTCATGGCGACGGTCCAGCAGATGGTGCAGGGCGTAAAGTCCTTTTCGCTTCTTGCGATTCCCTTCTTTATCATCGCTGGCGAAATGATGGGGAGGGGTGGTATCGCGCTCAAACTGATAAACCTCGCGAATGTGCTGGTTGGGCGCATTCGAGGTGGATTGGCCATGGTCAATGTCGTGGAGAGCATGTTCTTTGGAGGAATTTCGGGATCGGCCGTAGCGGATGTCGCTTCGACTGGTACCATCATGATCCCTCTCATGAAGAAAAGCGGCTATGACGACGATTTTTCCGTCGGCATTACCGTGACGAGTGCGACTCAGGGCATCATCATTCCGCCCAGCCACAATATGATCATCTACTCCGTGGCCGCCGGCGGCGTTTCGGTTGGACGACTTTTTCTGGCGGGTTTTGTCCCCGGTGTGTTGCTCGGGATATCGCTGATGATCATTTCGTATATCATCTCCGTAAAGCGGAACTACCCTAAAGAAAAAAAATACACATTTAAAGAAGCGGTGCGAATATTCGGCGATGCGATTTTAGGACTTCTTACGGCGGTCATCATCATGGGTGGTGTTGTATCGGGTATCTTTACTGCGACCGAATCCGCCGCTGTTGCTGCGATTTACGCCTTTATCATTACCTTCTTCGTGTATCGCGAAATTCCTCTTAAAGCCTTCAAGGGAATACTGTACGCGACACTGAAGACTCTAACGATGGTTATGGCGCTCATTGCCTCGGCGAGTGCTTTTTCCTGGCTCATGGCGTATCTGCGCATTCCCGCGATGGCGACGCAATTTCTTCTCGGCATCACGAACAACAAAATTCTGCTCCTCATGCTCATCAATGTGCTGCTGCTGCTCTTGGGTATGATCATGGATATGGCGCCGCTCATCTTGATCACGACACCGATTCTGTACCCTGTCGTAGTGGGAAAGCTTGGTCTTTCGCCCATCCACTTTGGGATAATACTCATGATCAACCTGGCGATCGGACTCTGTACGCCGCCTGTCGGGTCGGCTCTCTTCGTTGGTTGTGCCGTGGGCAAAATTTCGATAGAGAAGGCGACTAAAGCGATGATTCCTTTCTACTTTGTGATGTTCATTGTGCTCATTCTTATCACGTATGTGCCGCAGATTACGATGTTTGTCCCGAACCTCATCATGCCAGGAGGTTGATGGGAGTGTAGGGGAAACGCGCGCTTCGTGAGACGCTTTTTGCACTTCACGTTGGGCACGGGAATGTATAATCTAAGCCGAAGGAGTTCGTGCATGTCATTTATAGAGTCGCTATTCAGTCTCAATGGCCACGTCGCGGTGGTGACGGGGGGAGGCGGCGCTCTTCCCTCGTCGATCGCGGTGGCCTTCGCGAAGGCAGGCGCGAAGGTCGCGCTCTGGGGACGAGGAACCCATCACCCGATGGCCGAGGCCGCCGAGCTCGTCAAGCAGCAAGCGGGCCTTTCCCTGGACAGCCGCGAGGTCATCGGCATCACCGTCGACACCGCCTCGACAGAAGCGTGTGTCGCCGCGTACGACGAAACCGCCGCGACGCTCGGCGCCCCGGACATTCTTTTGAACGGTGTCGGCGGCAACATGGGCAAGGGGCCATTTGTCGATTTCGATGAGGCGAAGTTTGAGGAAATCCTCAAGCTCAATCTCATGTCGGGCCTCATGATTCCCTCGAGAGTCTTCGCGAGAGCGTGGATCAGCGCAGGCATCAAGGGCTCTATCATCAACATGACCTCGATGACGAGTTACAAGCCGCTCTCCGGCACCTGGGCATACGGCGCCGCAAAAGCCGGCGTGCTCAACCTCACCGAGGGTCTTGCCAAAGAGCTTGCTCCCTATGGTATCAGAGTCAACGCGATTGCGCCCGGCTTCTACGTCGGCAATCAGAACCGCGCGCTGCTCTTCGACACTGCCACGGGTGAGCTCACCCCGCGCGGTAAGGCTATCATCGCGCGGACGCCTTTCGGCCGATTCGGTGAATTCGACGAGCTCTGGGGCGCGGCGCTCTACCTCGCGAGTCCAAAAGCCGCCGGTTTTGTGACGGGGGTGAGTATCCCCGTCGATGGCGGATATCTCATCGACAATATCTGAGTGCGGAGGAATCATGAATCGTTTTCTCGATGATAATTTTCTCTTGAAAAATGAAACGGCGAAACGCCTCTACTTCCAGGTTGCAAAAGATTTACCGATCTTCGACTATCACTGTCACCTTTCTCCGAAGGCGATCGCGGAAGATAAGCCGTTTGAGGATATCGCCAGGATGTGGCTCGAGGGCGACCACTATATGTGGCGAATCATGAGGGCGAACGGTTCTCCCGAAGCCCTCTGCGACGGCAGTGGCCCATGGGACAAAAAGTTCGTCGAATACGCGAAAGCCATCACGAGAGCGGCGGGTAATCCGCTCGTGCAGTGGTCGCACCTCGAGCTCCGGCGCATTTTCGGCATTGAGGACGTGCTGACACCCGAAAACGCGCTCGAGATCCGTGAGCGGGCGAACCGAGTGCTTGCGAAGGGCGGCATCACGCCGCGCTCGCTTCTCACGAAGTTCAATGTGAAGGTGATCTGCACTACCGATGATCCTATCGACGATCTACGCTGGCACAAGGCGATCGCGGCGGAGCAGGCCGAAGGCTCGTCGTTCAGAACGAGGGTGTTGCCCGCATTCAGGCCGGACAAAGCGCTGAAGACTACAGATATCGCTGCGTGGAATTCTTACATCGACGCGCTCGGAAAAGTCGTCGGTACCGACATTCAGTCGTATGGGGCGCTCGCTTCGGCCCTGAATGTGCGCCATGAATACTTCCACACGATGGGCTCGCGGCTCTCCGACCACGCCATTCTGGTGCCGCCCTACGCGCCTGCGGCGGAGGCGGAACTCGATGCTATCGTGAAGAAGGGGCGGGCAGGGAGCGCACTTTCGACCCTGGAACAGGAAAAACTCTCGACCGCGCTTCTTTTGCACCTCGCGCGACTCAATGCAGCGCGTGGTTGGACCATGCAGCTCCATATTGGTGCCCTTCGCAACATCAATCCGCGCCTTTTCGCCGCGCTCGGCCCGGACATCGGCGCCGACAGCACCAGCGACGAACCGATCACCGCGCCACTGGCCAAATTCCTTGGCCAGCTCGAGGGCGAGGGCCAGCTTCCTAAAACCATCCTCTACACGCTCGACCCCTCCAAGCACAACCCGCTCGCCACCATCGCGGGCAGCTTCGTAGGCACCGCGCCCGAGGCGACCGAGCCGCAGGTACCGGGCAAGGGGCAGCTGGGTGCGGCCTGGTGGTTCAACGACCAGAAAGACGGCATGGATCGCCACATGCGCGAGTATGCGGGCGCCGGCTTTCTCGGAGCTTGGGTGGGGATGCTCACCGATTCTCGCTCTTTTACGTCCTTTCCACGGCACGAATACTTTCGCCGCCTCCTGTGTAACATCGTCGGCGAGTGGGTCGAGAGTGGCGAGCTGCCAGACGATCCACGTTACACCGACGACCTCGTGCGCGGCATCTGCTGGGAGAACGCCGCTCGCTATTTCGGCATGAAATGATCCGGTGCTGGGTCGCCTGCGCATCAGTTGGCCCAGCCCTCCTGTGAGCGGCACAGGTATCAAAAATGAGGCCCGCGGCTTTTCGCCGCGGGCCGATTTTTTTTGCAAAGAGGCGCAAATGAGTCGAGCTTCGACACCACGCGCTTTTGCTCAGGTTTCCGCCGTTCTCTTATTTTTCCGTTTCAGTCATACCCGAAATGAACTGCTTCTGCATCAGCACGACGACAATGACCGGAGGCAGCATCGCGAGGAGTGTCGTCGCCATAGCGATCTGCCACTCGATCTGCACATCCGCGCCAGAAATCATCCTGTTGATGCCGATGAGGAGGGTGTAGAACTCAGGCTTCGTCGTGATGAGCAGCGGCCAGAGGTACTGGTTCCATCCGTAGATGAATTGGATCACGAACATAGCCGCGATCGGTGTGCGCGTCATAGGCGCGAGAATGTGGCGGAAAAATTGCATGGGTGTCGCGCCATCGATCTGCGACGCCTCGGCGATCTCTCGTGGAATCGACATGAAGAACTGTCGGAAGAGGAAGACCGCCGTCGCCGACACGATCATCGGCAGAATCAGGCCCGCATAGCTGTTCAGCATGCCGAGATCGGAGATAACCTTGTAGGTCGGCATAATACGCACCTCGACCGGCAGCATCAGAGTGATAAAAATCGCCCAAAAGCAGAAGTTGCGCAGCGGGAACTTAAAGAAAACGATCGCGAAGGCCGCCATGAGCGATACCACAATCTTGCCCACCGAGATGCCGAGCGCCATGATGAGAGAGTTCTTCAGCATGATCAAAACCGGCGTGCCCATATTCTGGGTGCCCTGGAAGAGCGCCTGCTTGTAGTTCTCGATGAGGTGGGGGCCGATACCGAGCGGCATAGGCGCGGCTTGGATTTCAGCGCTCGTGTGCGAAGAGGCCGAAAAGATGAAGTAGATCGGGAACACGATGATCGCAATGCCGATCCAGAGAATGATGTGAGGGACGAGGCGTCTGAGCACTTTGGCCCTGTGGGCGGCTTTGTTGATTCGCTGTTGTTCTGTCATGATATGCCCCCGCTTCAGTAGTTGACTCGCCGCTCAAGGAAGCGGAACTGGAATACTGTCATGACAATGACCATTATCATGAGGATGACCGACTGAGCCGCCGAGCTTCCGAGATCAAGGTTGATGACGCCGTCGCGCCAGACTTTGTACACCAGAATGCCCGTCGATTTGCCTGGGGCGCCCGCCGTGATTTGGTGCACGATAGGAAAGGTCTCGAAGAAACCATACACGAGGTTCATGACCAACAGGTAGAAGGTGGTGGGAGAGAGTAGGGGGAATACGATCCTCCAGAAACGCTTGATGGATCCGGCGCCATCGATTTCCGCCGCTTCGATGAGCGTCGCCGGCACGCTCTGCAGACCTGCGAGAAAGAAAACGAAATTGTATGCCAACTGCTTCCAACTTGCTGCAAGGGTAAGCAGCGTGAATGCCTGGTTGAAATTGAGGAGGTACTGCCAGTCGACATGGAATGTATGCTTGAGCACATAGGCGATGACGCCGACATTCGGGTTGAACATGAAGAGCCAGATCACACCCGCGACCAGCGTGGAGACAGCGTAGGGCCACACGAGCATCGTCTTATAGAAAGATCCAAAACGGATTTTCTTGTTTGCCTGGATAGCGAGAAAAAGAGAAATCGCCATCGCGCTGAGCGTGATGCAGACGGCAAATGACACCGAAACTGTAAAGGAGTGCCAATAATCGGGGTCGGCGAGCAATGTCGAATAATTTTTTAGACCCACGAAAATCATTCTGCCGCCGAAGGGATCCTGAAGGTAGAATGATTGCAGGACCGCCTGCGCGGCGGGCCAAAAAAAGAAAAGGAATACGACGATCATCTGCGGAAGCACGAGGATGTACGGTAACACCGGTGCTTTGAACTCATACTGTTTTGCCATACCATTTCCTGAAGAAAATCTGAGTAATTATACATTTCATGAAAATTGTTGTACAGCTCGAATGCGAGCTACCTACAACTTAAAAAAAAGGCCGCGGTGAAGCGGCCTTTTTAAATTTCCGCGGTGAAGCGGCCCTGCGACGGGCCAATTCGCGCGCGCTTACTTGTAGAGCTTCTCGAATTCGCGGAGGGTCTTGTTGCCGTCGCGAACCATCTTGTCGAGCCCATCCTTTACGGAGATCTTTCCAGCCAGGATGTCTTCCCAGGTTTGATCCTCGATCTCGCGGATGATGTTGAAGTTGCCGAAGCGGATGCCCATCGAGTTGGCGGTGGGTTTCTTGTTGAGCAGTTGATTGATGGCGACCTCGAGGCCGGGGTTCGTCTTGTAGTATCCCTCGGATTTGGTCAGCTCATACGCGGCGTTGGTGATGGGCAGATAGCCGGTTTCCTTGTGCCAGAGCGACTGGATCTGGGGCTGGGAAATGAAATTGAAGAACTCGGCGACGCCCTTGTATTCTACCTTCGGGCGGCCATTGAATACCCACAGGGACGCTCCACCGATGATGGAGTTCTGCGGTGCGCCGGGGACATCGGGGTAGTAGGGGAGACGAGCGACGCCGAAATCGAACTTGCAGGTCGCCTTCATGTTGCCATAGCCACCGATGGACTCGAAGTGCATGCCGACGCGGCCGGAGGTGAAGAGCGGGTTCGCTTTGTTTTCGCGTCCGCCATAGATGAACACGCCGGTCTTAGAGAGATCGTAGATATTCGTGAGGTGGCGGAGCACGATCGGGTTGTTGAACACGAGCTGAGTGTCGAGGCCATCGAAACCGTTGCTCCTGGTGCCGAAAGGCAGGTTGTGCCAGGCGGAGAAGTTCTCGAGCTGGATCCAGCTGATCCAGTTGGTGGTGAATCCACCTTCCATTCCGGAAGCTTTGAGTTTCTTCGCGACATCGAAGAATTCGGGCCAGGTGACGGGCGGCTTCTCGGGATCGAGACCGGCTTTGCGGAACGCGTCTTTGTTGTAGTACATGACCGCGGTCGAGCTGTTGAAGGGCATGGACAGCATGCGTCCATCGGAGGTCGAGTAGTACGACGTGATGGTCGGAATGTAGATGCTCGGATCCCACTTCATGTTGTTCTCTGCCATGAGCTGGTAGACCGGCTTAATCGCGTTCTTGGCGGCCATCATGGTGGCGGTGCCGACTTCGTAGACCTGAATGATTGCCGGGGCCTGGTTGGCGCGGAACGCTGCAATACCTGCGTTCATGGTATCACTGTAGGAGCCCTTATACACTGGAACCACTTTATACTCTTTCTGACTCGCGTTGAACTGATCGGCGATAGCTTGCACCATCTCGCCGTTGTGACCCGTCATGGCGTGCCAGAACTCGATAGTCGTCTGGGCATACGCTCCCACGGCCATGAGGGCGATTGCCATCAGAAGAATGACTCGTTTCATTACTTCGCCTCCACAAATTTTTGCGTATTCGCCGGGCAGACAGCCGGCCTTATAACATTTAGTAGTCTACAACCGCTTCGTAAAGCGCGCAAGAGAAACCCGTGAAAAATTCTTTAATTTGAGGCTTCTATCCGTTCGAGCGCAAGATCAGGAAAGTCCGAGATAAGGCCCGTGACGCCCCATTTTAAGAGCAGCGACATTCTCTTAGGGTCGTTCACTGTCCAGGGAAGTACACCAAACCCTGCAT
>CAYXOW010000100.1:4971-9097 GCA_964466815.1 uncultured Treponema sp. | reverse complement strand
GCCCCTCACCCACCACCCGCGCGCAGGTGGTGTCGCCCCCCGCCGCGAGCTCGTCTTCAGGCCCGGGCAGTGAGAACGCCTCCATGTGGGGCGCGCGCCCCATCAGCACAAAGTCGAGAACGCGATAATTGAAGGGTAGTTTCTCGAGCTGCGGCAGAAACGCGATGCGCAGGGAGCGTTCGCGGGCAGAGAGCGCCCCAAGCGGGCGATTTTCGAGCGTCACGGAGCCGGCGCGCGGCTTTAAGCGACCCGACAGCACGGAGAGCAGGCTCGTTTTGCCGGCGCCGTTGGGGCCGAGGATGGCGAGGGTCTGGCCGCGCGCCGCTTCGAGGTAGACACGGTCGAGCACTGCAGGCCCGTTGCCCCATCCGAAGACGATATCGCGTGCGGAAAGAAACGTTGTTCCGCTCATCGCGCGAGCTCCACCCTGCGCAGTGTCAAGAGGAGCGCAAAGCTCAGCGCCCCGAAGAGCGACGTCACGATGCCGAGGGGAATTTCGCCCGAGAACAAAGAGCGCGCCAGTGTATCGGAGAACAGCACAAAGATGGCGCCTCCGAGCATCGATCGCGGCACGACGGTTCTGCCGTCCGGACCGTCGATCGCCCGCACGAGCTGCGGCACCACAAGCCCCACCCAGCCCACCACCCCGCACACTGCCGTCATCACCCCAACACCTGCCGCTGCGGCGATGCTCACAAGCCTGCGCTCCAGCGTGGGTCGCAAGCCCAACGAGTGCGAGACTGCATCGTCGAGGGAGAGGAGATTCACGCGCCACCGCATCCCAAAAAGGAGCGCGAGGGCCGCGAGCGCCACCGGCGCGGCGGATTCGAGGCGCTGCCAGTTCATCGGCACCATCGAGCCCATGGTCCAGAACACGATATCGGGCAGCTGCTTGAGTGGATCTGCCACGTACTTCATCATCGCGAGGAGCGCCGAAAAGAAAGCCGATACCGCCAATCCCGCCAGAATGAGGCGCAAAATCTGACCCCCGTACTTGAAGCGTTCCGCGAGCCACAGCGAGAGTCCTAAGGCGAGCACCGCCGCGCCGAAGGCGAACACCGCGACGAGCGAATAGGCCCTCAATCCGAGGATGAGCGCGAGCGCCGCGCCGAAGGCCGCGCCCTGCGACACGCCAAGAAATCCGGCATCGACGAGGGGGTTCCCGAACACCGACTGCAGCGACGCTCCTGCGCCGCCCAGCACGAGGCCGAGCAGCACTGCGCCGAGCATTCTAGGAAGTCTCGAGTTGAACACAATCTGCCGCGCGAGCTCATCGCTGCCCAGCGTGGCGGGATTCATGAAGCCCGGCGCGGGATATCGTCCCACAAAGAGCGAAAGCGCGAAGAGCGCAACGAGGATCGCCAAAAGCGCTCCCCCAAAGGCTCCCCGCGCGCGCATGCGGGGGCGAGAATTTCCGCTCACCCTAGAAGCTTTCACCCACATCGCCGTGAATACGGGAGACGATTACGGAGCGATATTTCGCATCGTCGAATCCGTACATGTACTTGAAGAATTCCTCGGTCGTCGCTGCGACGGAAACATCCTTAAAAAGGCTCGGCTGCACGGTTTTCGCGAGCCATGTGAGGCCGAGAATCCAGCGCGTGTCGGGCTGATCCCAGGAGTAGAAGTCTTGAGGAAATCCGAAAACCGCGTTCGTCTTGACGGCTCTGAGCGAGGAGAGACGAGGATCTTTTTTGAAGGCTTCCGCAGCCTTTGTTGAATCGCCACGGTAGTCGATGATGCAGATTATATCGGGGTTCCACGCCGCGATCTGCTCCACGGAGACGGTCGCCCAGCCCGAGCCGGGGTTCGCGCCCTTCCACACCGCCGTTCCCCCCGCCAGCTCAGCCATGATGGTCTGCATCCACGAGTCGGGCGGCACTTGCCAGACGGACTCTCCAGAAGACGAGAGCTGCATCACGAGTACCTTGGGTTTCTGCGCTATGCTGAGTTTCGACGTGCGCGCCACAACCTTCGCCTCGTGCCCCGCAAACCAGCTCACCACGTCGGCTGCTCTCTTCTCCTCGCCGAGCGTCTTTCCCAGCGCGCCAATGTCTTCATAGTACTGCTCCGGCGTTTCGAGATTGAGGTAGAGCTGGCGTATGCCCATTGCGTCGAGCGGTGCCTGCAGTTGGCTCTTCATCATCGATTTCAGAATGACAAGGTCGGGTTTGAATGCTGCATATGCCTCCGCACCCGCGCTCTTGTCGAACGAGATCTTGCTCTTAAAGGTCGGATCGATCGCTGAAAGAAATAGTCCGAGCCCTTGGTCGCCGCTGGCGTAAGCGACGATTTTCGAACCGACGCCGGAAAAGAGGTACACAGCGTCCGCCAACATGTTGGCTGCCTTACCGCCGAGCACGATGCGCTGCTGCGCCCCAAGCCCTACCACCGAAGCTGCCGCGAACATCACAATCACTACCGAGAGTCCGATGCGTTTCATAGTAGGCACATTGTAGACGCCGCTGTCGGCTTGGTCAAGGAAAACCCTCTGGAAGCGATCGTCCGATAGGCGGCCGCCCCAAGACTCACACGTTGGCACTACGCGTGCGCGCGGTGAACCCCAAATGCGTCCCAAGGGCCGTGGCGAGCGGTGCGGCACTACGCGTGCGCGCGGTGAACCCTTTGTCGAGCGCCACAACTGTGATCGCGACGATGATAGAAATGCGTATCGGCTTCGACACGATACCGATACGTTGTACACTATTTTTCTTTGATTGGAAGAATTGGTCCTTCTCTCTTCGCGTGCCGGGTTATTTTGAAAATTTTCCAACATCGAATGATATCCGGTTGACCCACTTGCTATCCTGTCATCATGTCGAAAATCAAAATCCCCCAGGCATCCGCACGTGTTCGGCGACGAATTCTCGATAGGCCGCGTTATTCGCCATAAGCTCGGCGTGAGGGCCGAAGCCTGCGATGTGCCCGCCATTCAAAAAGAGCACGCGGTCGACGTACTGTATGCTCGAGAGGCGGTGCGACACGGCGATGACCGCCGCGCGCGCGAATTCAGGCATCTCGGAGAGCGATCGCCAGAGCGCCTCTTCGTTGTTGGTGTCGAGCGACGCAGTCATGTCGTCGAGGAGGAGGAGCGAGGGGTAGCCGGCGAGGGCGCGCGCAATGGCGATGCGCTGCTTCTGGCCGCCGGACACTGATGTGCCGCGCTGGCCGAGCTTGGTGTCGAGGCCGTCGGGGAAGGAAGCGATCTCGTCGGCGAGACGCGCCACTTCGATGAGTCGTGTTAGTTCGCTGTCGGTGAGGGTTTGTCCTTCGCGACAACCGAAGAGGATATTGTCGCGGATGGTGCCCGAAAAGAGGAGCGGGTCCTGCGGCACGTAGCCGATGAGCCCTCGGCGACCCGACTCTTCGAGCTCTCTCACCGAGGTGCCGTTGATGGCGACACGACCGAGACGGGGCTCGAGAAGGCCAAGGGCGGTCTTTACGAGTGTGGTTTTACCGCATCCGACCGGGCCGATTACGAGAATCTTCTCCCCAGGAGCGATTTCGAATTTCAGGTCGGCCACTGCAGGTTTGTGCGTATGCTCGTAGTGCACGGTGGCTCGCTCGAAGCGCAGCGAGTCGAAGCGCAGCGACTCGAAGGCCTCGCCCGTTGTTGCGGCAGCAGTTGCCGAAGCGCGCTCTCTTGGACGCGACGGAGCACCCCTCCTCCCTAAATCGCCAGCGTCGCGCTCCGGTGTATACTCGCGCATCTCTTCGAGCCTGTCGATGTTCACGAAAGCCCGCTTTCCGAATACGAAGAGCTGGGGTATGTCGAGCACAGGGTAAATCAGCATGTTGAGGTAGTTGTAGAAGGCGTAAAAGGTGCCGACCGAGATCGTGTGCTTCGTGACCATGAGTCCGCCCACGAACACCAGGGCGATCTGTGCCACATAGTCGATGTACTGGTAGATGAGCTGCATCACCGTCTCGAGGCGGATCACCCCCATCTCGGTGTCGAAGCGCCTCGCGAGCGCCTCCCTGAAAAAAGCGTTGTACTTCTCCTCGCCCGCGAACGCCTTGATGACGCGCACGCCCGAAAAGCTCATCTCGAGCTGGTTGTTGATGGCGGAGATGGCCTGCTCGTTCTTGTTGATGAACATGACGGGTGCGTTCTTGAAGTGGCCGG
>CAYXOW010000100.1:0-4961 GCA_964466815.1 uncultured Treponema sp. | reverse complement strand
GTAGATGGCCGACTGCGTGCGCGTGAACACGAAGAGCATCACCGGTAGCGACGCGAGCGAGGCGAGCGCGAGTCGCCAGTCGAGGCTCAGCATCGCGATCACGCAGAATGTCACTTTGCTCGCCGACTCTACCGCCCTGAATATTCCAGAGCAGAGGAACCAGGAGAGTTTCGGGAAGTCGGAGATGTCCGAGGTGAGTCGCGTAATGACGTCACCTGAGCGGAACTTGCTGAAGAATCGCAGGTCCTTCTTGATCACCTCGCCGAAATAGCGTTTACGAACGATATAGTCGAAAACGATGTTGAGTGCTCCGCGAATACCGGGGAAAATGCCCGCTACAAAGCCCGCGATGCCGATCGCCACGAAGTATAGCGCAATAGTCTTGACCTTCGCCATCGCTGCGCCCTCGCTCATCTTGGTGTCGATGGCGTTCTGAAGGAGGTCGAAGAGCTGCTTGGTGAGAAGCGGAAAGGCCACCGCGACCGCACTGGAGAGGAGGGTTAAAAAGAGAAGGAGCCAGATGAGCCCCTGCCGCTCGCGCCACACCTCGCGGATCCACCGCAGGTGAAAATAAGCGCCTCGCGAAGCACTCATACGCGCACCTTCTTTCCCGAAGGGAACTGCTGATCCACGAGCGTGCGGTACTCATCGAGCTCGCGGTAGAGGCTCTCGTGGGTACCCTCGGCGATGAGACGCCCCTCGCAGAGGAAGAAAATCCTATCGGCCTTCAGAATCGACGATAAACGGTGCGCGACCACGATCATCGTCCGCCCCGCGCGCAGAATGTCCATGCTCTCTTTGATGCGCTTCTCGGTGGTCATATCCACATTGCTGGTCGCCTCGTCGAGCAGAATGAGCCTCGGATCGACCGCAAGCGCCCGCGCGAAGGAGATGAGCTGCCGCTCTCCGGAAGAGAGGTTCCCTCCCCTTTCCCAAAGATTCGTGCCCAGCCCATCCGGCAGCGACTCGATCGCTCGCTCGGCGTGCACCACGCGCAGCGCTTCGCGCACGCGCTCCTCCGAGATCTCGTCGCGGTAAAGTCGCGTATTCTCCAATACCGAGATGGGAAAGAGGAAAGATTCCTGCAGCACGAGGCCGAGCTGCTTTCGCCACGCCTCGATGTCGATCTTGTCGAGGGGCTGGCCATCGATAAGAATCTGCCCTTTCTGGGGGTGCGCAAAGCCGCAAATGAGGCTGATCGTTGTCGACTTGCCCGAACCGCTCGCGCCGACGATCGCCGCGAAGCTCCCCTTGGGAATCACGAACGAGATATCTCGAAGGATCCAGTCCTCATCCTGATAGGCGAACCACACATGGTCGAAGCGGATCTCCCGTTCGAGGGTCGGTCTGAGGCCGCTGCCTCGGTTGGACTCTTCGGGTGTCGCCATGATGGTTCGGATCCTCGTGAGCGAAGTGCGAGCTTGCTGGAGGCTCCGGAGGCTCTCGGCGATCTCTGCGATCGGGCGTAAGAGCCGCGCTCCATATTCGACGAAGAGGAGAATCGTGCCGAGCGTCATCGTGCCGTAGAAGACTTTCGGCGCATAGAGCAGAAGGAGCGCCACGATGAAGAGAGGTCCTATGAGCGCGTTGAGAGCAGACATCATTGAGTACTCGATGAGCGAGATTCGCGTTTCGATGGCCACGCGCTGTTTGGCCTGAACATCGAGCTGAGCTTCCGCCCATGCGGTTCGTCCGTAGGCCTTCAGCACTTCGATACCCTGTACGAATTCAGCCACTTTCGCAGCGATAGCCGCATAGAACGATCGGGCTTTCTCGTACATCGGAAAAATTTTCGCAAAAAAGCCGATGAGAAGTGCGAGCAGCAAGATGGACACGCCAAGCATGATGAGGGCGAGCTTGGGCACAAGCGCGAATGTGACGGCGAAAATGCCCACCATCGTGAGGAAGTTGACGATAAGGTTCGCCCCAAGGTTCGAGAACATGTCCCGTACGCGCTCCGTATCGGTCTCCGTTCGCGACATCAGCTCGCCCACGGGGTGCGTGTCGAAAAACGACATGGGCAGCTTGAGCAGATGCGAGAAGATATCTTGTTTGATCAGGGTGACGATCGAGAGACCAAGCTTTGCGAGCAGCATCATGCCGATGTAGCTCAGCGCTCCCGTCACCGAAACGATCCCCAGGAATGCGAAGGCGTACACAAGGAGGAGCGAGGTATTCTCATTCGGGACAGCGACATCGATGATCTGCTTGAGAATGTATGGCCCCGCGAGCTGGCCCAGCGCGATGAGCAGCATAACTCCAATTCCTGGCAACGCGAGGTTTCTGTAGTGGGATACATACAGAAAAATGGTGGAAAGATAGTCGGATTTTGGAGGTACTTTCAAGCGCTTCATTTTTTATTGTATTCGATCCTGTGGCGCGAACGCCTCGCGACACACATCTTCATACTATAGCATTCGCATTCACTCTGACAAGAACAATAAGAGAAGGCTGTCTTTCATTGACACTGGGGTGCAGGTGTCCTAGTATACGGACATGCCACATGCGCCGCATGACCGCATGATAATCCGTTGGCGACCTAAGCCGGGGATATTAGGATACATGCTCTATGCGGTGAGTGTTTTGTTTTTCTTCTCAGAGACGACCGATACCGCGCACGCGACGCTCATCCGTCAAAATCTCTATCTTCAGATCACCTACATCGTCTGCGTGTTCGGCCTCGTATCCTCTTCTGCTGCTCTGCAGCGCGCCAGGGCAATGAGTCTGCGCTTGTTTTCGATTTGCATCGCGCTGTGGCTTCTCGCAATCGCCGTCGTGTCGTTTCCCGTTCTTCCTCTCACCGTCATAAGCCTCTTTTCAGGATTTTTCATCATCAGCGGCAGCGAGCTGGAAACACCGCTCATGCTCGGCATCGCTGCTGTTCTCATAATCATGTATCAATTTCCCGTTTTGATCGAAAAAATCGCCGGGAACAACACCATGATCGCAGACTCCGGCAATGAACCTTTGCTTTTATTCAGAATCGGCGCCAGTCTCTTTCTTGCGGTGGTCGCGCTCGGTGCATCCTGGATTCGCGCGATATATCAGCGAAGCCTCAACGCCGAATCCACGGTGCGCCATCTCGATACCACCTTGAATCAAATATCGAAAATCAATCAAGATCTTCAGCAATACGCGCGCACTATCGATGAAGAGGCGATTTCAAGCGAACGCAGCCGTATTTCGCGAGAAATTCACGACATTTCCGGGTATCGATTTACGAATATCATTGCCCTCATGGATGCGGCTATAAGCATGGGTGGCCGAAACCTCGAACAGTTGCAGGATTTGTACCTCGCCGCGCGGAACCAGGCGCGCGATGGTCTGCTTGAGACTCGACGCGCGCTCAGAGCACTGCGTACGAATGAAATGCACATCAAACATGGCATTTCGGCCGTGTACAAAATTTGCGCGGTGTTCGAACAGGTGACGGGTATTCATATTACGATCGAATCGGGCAATATCCCTGCGACATTTGGACCGAACATCGATATGGCGGTCTATCGCCTTGTGCAGGAAGCCCTCACTAATGCGATGCGCCACGGACGAGCTACTGCTGTTTCGATCTACTTCTGGATCCATGAACATGCTTTGGAGATTGTCGTCCAAGACAATGGTATAGGCGCGCAGCAAGTGGTAAAAGGAATCGGTTTATCGGGAATGGAAGAACGTCTGGCAAGTTTCGGGGGCACTCTCGAAATTGGCTCAGTCGCGGAGGGAGGTTTTAAATTAAAAGCGAGAATACCGCTCCAGAACCTCTCCCATGAAACAATCAACCACAAGGATGGCACCCAGTGAACATCGAACAAAAGATCAAAGTTCTTCTGGTGGACGACCAGGCGCTCTTCGCCATGAGCTTAAAGACTTTCCTGGAAAACTATGCGGAAGACATAGAAATCGTAGGCATCGCCTCGAATGGTCGCGAAGCGATCACAATGGCGCAGGAGCTTGAGGATGCTAAAAAGCCCGATGTCGTTCTGATGGATATCTACATGCCGCTTATGAACGGAGTCGAGGCCACCAAGGTGTTTAAGACACAGATGCCTCAGGCAAAGATCATCGTGCTGTCGACCTACGATGAAGACGAATATATTCAGGATGCCCTCGCGTACGGCGCCTCCGGATACCTTCTCAAAGATATTTCACCGACCGAACTGATTGCAGCGATAAGGGCGCTGAGAGGCGGTGTCATGCAGATTTCGCCCCAAATCGTAGGAAAGCTCTTCCAAAAAATCTATCAGAGCAATGCGCCGAAAACCGATGAAATCGGCAAGCGCTTCGAATGGTTCGAAACTCTCACACCGCGCGAAAAAGAAATTTTTGGGCTCGTCGCCGTGGGGCTCGACAATGAGGGAATCGCCAACAAACTCAATATCGCTGAACAAACAGTCCGCAACTACGTGAGCATGATCTATTCGAAGCTGGACATCCACGATCGATTCGAAATCATCCAGCTCGCGAACCAGCTAAAATATCATTGAAAGTCTATCGGTAGTACAAAAGTACTATATAATTTAGTGACTTTTGTCTGTTTATGATTTTAAAATATAGAGTTACCATGGTATACGCTTTGCTTTTCCGCAAAGCAATCGACTACCTCACCATGGAGGCTCATATGAAAAAAGCACTGCTGATACTCGGTGTGCTGCTCCTCAGTATTTCGAGCATGTACGCTGCGCAGAGCGACCTGATCATCAATTCCTATATGTCCGACGAGGCGCCGAAACAGGTGTTCGCTCAATTGGTCGCGGAATTCCAGAAACAGAATCCCGACATCAAGGTCACGGTCAACACGACGGCCCACGAACAGTTCAAGACACTGCTCCCTAGCTGGCTGACCTCGAAGCAAGCGCCCGATATCGTCACGTGGTTCGCAGGGTACCGCATGCAGGCCTTTGCTGAAAAAGGTCTCCTCGAGCCCATCGATAATGTGTTCCCCGGCGGCTCGTTCGAAAAGGAAT
>CAYXOW010000099.1:8931-9151 GCA_964466815.1 uncultured Treponema sp. | reverse complement strand
CCTCCCTTCAGCGCGTTTTTTCTCGATGAGGGGGCTACGCACATTGTGGTGGCTTTTTATAACCTGGGCCTTGTTTCCGACGCCTTTACCGGACTCGATGAGGTCGGTGTAGAGGGTGCCCTGGGCGAGAAATGCGTTGGGAATTCCGAGCCGATCGACGGCCGCCTGCTGCACTTTGATGAACATGTCGCCGATGATCTGGCGTTTTTTCTCAGGGTCG
>CAYXOW010000099.1:2485-8890 GCA_964466815.1 uncultured Treponema sp. | reverse complement strand
ATCCTCCGCGTCGACCGCTTCGAGATGACGCGCACCCAATTTCGAAAGGTTGCGCATGACTTCTTCGTTTTCGGCCTTACGCATGAGGCCTGTGTCGATGTAGAGGAGGTAGACCTGCGCTGGATCGAGACTTTTGAGAAGAAAGGCCCCCGCAACAGTCGAGTCGACACCGCCCGAAATGAGGAGCAGCACAGGCTCCGCACCGACACGGGCGCGGAGGAGCTTCGCTTCCTCCTCAAGGTAGGCTTCCATCGACCATCCCGGTCTCGCACCGCAAATATCGAAGACAAATCGCGAAAGTATGTCCATACCGTGCTCGCAGTGGCTCACCTCTGGGTGAAATTGGAGCCCGAACCATGGCTTTTGCTCATGGGCGAGCACCGCGGGCACCCCGCTCTCGGACACGCCGATGACCTTCCATCCTTCGCCTGGCGCCACAATGCTGTCGCCGTGACTCATCCAGCTGGAAAAGCGATCAGGCAGCCCCTCGGAGAGCTTGGACCACCTTGGGTTCGCGCGCGCCTGCGGTAAAAAGCGCACCGGCATCGAACCATACTCTCTGGAATCGCAGCGCTCGACACTTCCGCCTGAGTAAAGCGTGAGCCACTGGATGCCGTAGCACACCGCGAGGAGGGGAAGACCCGCGTCGAGCATCGACGGGCTCGGCGCAGGCGCGTTTTCCTGATACGCGCTGTAGGGTGAGCCTGAGAGCACGATTCCTTTGCTGTCCTTAAGAAGCTCAGAATCGGCGACACATTCACCGGCGACGATTTCAGAGTAAACACCGAGCTCCCTAATGCGCCTTCCGATGAGCTGGGTATACTGACTGCCGAAATCGAGGATGATTATTTTATCCATGGACTTTCTCGAACGATCGTCTGATTGCGGTCCGAACCTACGGACACAATGGAGATCGGCGTTTCCGCGAACTCTTCGATGAATTCGATGTACTCCTGCGCACGGAGCGGCAGTTCCCCGTAGGTTCGACATGTCCCGAGGGTGGTCTTCCACCCCTTAAAGGTGCGCAGAATGGGCTGTGCACGTTCGAGGTCCCGAACCGAGGCAGGGAAATCCTCCACCACACGGTCGCCGATCCGATACCCGATGCAGGCCTCGAACTCGTCCAATCCATCGTAGACATCGAGATGCGTAAGCACGAGTCTATCGATCGAATTGACCGTACATGCGTATCGCAGCGCTACGAGGTCGAGGTACCCGCAGCGCCGCGGGCGCCCTGTCGTCGTTCCGTATTCATTGCCCACATGGCGAATGTACTGCGAGAGCGAGCCTTCGGAATCGTCCGGGAATTCGGTTGGGAAGGGCCCGTTCCCCACGCGAGTCGAATAGGCTTTGAACACGCCCAGCACGCGATCGATGCTGCGCGGTCCGATTCCTCCCTGTGCTGCGGCGCCCGCGGCGCAGGACATGCCCGACGACACAAAGGGATAGGTGCCGGTGTCGATGTCGAGGAGCGCCCCCTGCGCACCTTCGAAGAGGCGCCATGTGTTGCGGTGTTGGCGGAGATACGCTGTCAGATCGATCTTGAGCGGCAGAAGTCTCTCTCTCCACTGTGCGAGCCACGCGCGATCTCCATCTGTTAAGTTGATAAGCCTTTTCTCATCGTCTATGTCGGCGAGCCGAATCCCATCCCTCGAAGCTTTCTGCGAGTAAGCAACACCAATACCGCGCCCTGTCGTGCCAATCGGCGTGGCACGCAGACGTTCCGCCTCTCTGTCCATCTCGCGGTATCGCGGCAGCACAATGTGGGCGCGGTCCGCGATCAACACCCTGCCCCTCCAGTTGATCCCCTTCGCTTCGAGGGTGCTGAGCTCGCTGAAGAGGGCCTCCGGATCGATGACCATTCCCGAACCGAGAATTACGGTTTTATCAGGATAGAGGATTCCCGAAGGGACCAAGTGCAGGGCATACTTCTCGTCCGCGAGAACGATCGTGTGGCCAGCATTCGCTCCACCAGAAAATCGCACGACGATCTGGGCATCCGCTGCCAGAAAATCGACGATTTTGCCCTTGCCTTCGTCTCCCCACTGGGCTCCGATGATGACGACGTTCACAATGTGCTCCTTGCGCGCTGCGCTTATTTTTTCGGGGCAAATACCCGGTAATTCATGTGCGGAAAAATGTTGTGGCGTTTTTCGAGGCTCGTGAGCCACTCCGTCTCGACGGTGTGGGCCGAGAGCATCTCGTAGATATGATTGAAGTTGTAGATGCACTCCCGGATCTGCCTTGCGGCGAAATCCGATGATTTGCCGCTCCGAAGCAAGAGCGCCCAGTCCGAGGTCATCGAGAGCAATACTTCGCGCGCAGCTTGATTCAGGATGCGCTCTCGAAGTCCGCTCTCATTGGGGAAGCGGATTGTCAACTCCCTCATTCTCTCTGCTGCTTTGCGAGAGTGCCGGTGCACCCAATCGTTGCGCCCATCGAGCCATGCTTCGGCATACCCACCCTCAGCCCACGACGAAAATTCCGGCTCGGACTCCGGATAGTCGGGATTTTCTGCGAGGTACTCCGAGAGCGTCACCAGTCGGACCGAACCCTCGTCGTCTTTTCTACTCGCGGCACGGAAAAAAGCTTCGAGGAACTGCAGCCCCTCGAACCACCAGTGTCCAAAGAGCTCAGCATCGTACGGACACACGATGAGCGGAGGCCTATCCTTCATCCAAAAAGAGGCGGCGCGCGCCTGGGCTTTGCGGTCGGCGAGATACTCGTGGGCGTGCGCGACAGCCTGAGCAGAAGCCGCAGAGGGCTCGTACGGCCGCTTGTTGTCGGTCTTGCCGGTTACCGCCCAGTATTTGAAGCCGGTATACCCCCTATCGATGCCGTTGAGGTGCGGAGAAAGGTAGCTCGTCTCAAGATCGTAGCCGATATCTCGGTAGAAATCTCTATATGCCGGGTTCGCCGGATAGCCTTCTGTCTCCGACCACACCGCCTTCGTCGCGCCTGCATCTCGAATAAACGCGGCCACGTTGTCGGGTGTCCTGACGGGCGAAAATGAGCCGTAGAATGGCAGCGGTGAGCCTAAAAGAGCCCCCTTTGTGGTGACGATAGTGTAGCGTATGTTGTACGCTCGAAGGTGCTTCTCGAGCCCCTTGTACCAACCGAGCTGAGGCAGCCAGAACCCGTTTGGATTCTTTCCGAATTCTGCGCGGTGGGAGATGATCGCTGTCTCTATCTGCGCATCGATGACTTCGGGAATATCGCTGTACAGGGGCAGAAATGCATGTGTTGCGGCTGTCGTCATAAGCTCGACATAGCCTTTTTTCGAATAGTAATCGAATGTTCGGGCAATATTTTGGCCATGGACATTCTTGAACTCATCGAGGTCGCGGCGATACATGCTCAAATACATTTCCGCGAGCGGCTCGAATACCGAATCGCCCATAAGCCTGTATTTTTCTTTCCGAGCGAGTTCAATTTGGCTGTCCAGATATGCCATATAGCGCTCGCAGAGCAGCGAATCCGAGAGCATCGAGAGAAGGGTCGGAGAGAACACCATACTCACTTTGAAAGCGATATTCTCGAGTTCGAGACGTCTGAACATTCTCAATAGGGGAAGATAGGTTTCCGAAATGACTTCGAACAGCCAACGCTCTTCATAGAATTGACTGTATTGGGGTTTGCGCACGAAGGGGAGGTGCGCATTCAGCACCAAGGCGATCGCAGGAGTATTCGTCATCGCGTCACTCTCCATCCATGCTCATGATCCGAAGTGAATTCTCTTCTTTGGGCTCGATGAGGTGCAGTTCCTCGGATCCGGAGAGAATCAGCAGGCTCTTGGTCAATTGCGGGATTTTCGCGCTCATGTCCATGTACTGCGAGGGCATGTGCACTATATTCGAGCGAGCAAGGACCTTAATCTTTGAAAATTTTGCCACGCACAAGTCGATGCGGTACGAACGCTTTGGATACGGAACATTGATATACCACTTGCGATCGTCGAAATTCACCGTGATATCGTAATGAAATGCCGAATCCACATTGGTCACTTCCGTTACGCGCAGGATGAGTTTAGGGTCTTCCACCTCTGCAAGAATTTTATTGCGAGTAAGTTCGGCGATATCCCAGAACGCGAAAATCCACAGGGGGTCGCGCACAATTGCATTGATACTGGTTTCATTGTAGTTCTCGGGGATAACGATCTCTTCAAGGCGACCCGGAATGAATCCCGTACCGGTCAGTTTTTTTTCCTCGACATGATCGGGAGCATCGTGGGAAAAAGCTTTTTCAGCAGTATCATCCTCAAATGCGTCGACAATCTCTTCAATCAGGAAGACTCGTTCGAGACCGTCGGGGACATATATCCCCAACTTCTCAGCCAAATGGCTCAGTTCATCGTCCGAAAGCAACGACAGTTTTTCGGAATCCACGGGTGTATAGTGGAAGAGCCAGCCTGTTCTTGTCAATACGGATGGAGATGAAGCAAAGGACAAAGGCTCCCTACAAGCATAGAGCTCAAGAGAGCCTTCAAGAGTGTGCTGCATTTTTAGTTTCAAGAGAGGCCAGAGATCCTCCCTGTGGTCGTATCGATGTCCATGCCAATATAAGCTGGTTTCGAGGGAAGGCCAGGCATGGTGGTGATCTCTCCTGTGATGGGAACAATGAAGCCCGCGCCTGCCGAGAGTCTGACTTCGCGTACGGGGAACTCGAATCCCTGCGGTGCTCCCTTGAGCTGTGGGTCGTGCGAAAGCGAGTATTGAGTCTTTGCCATGCAGATCGGGAAGTTCGCATAACCAAGGTCTGTAAATTTTTGGAGCGACGATTCGGCCTCGGGGGTGTAGATAATCGATCCCGCGCCATATACCTCTCGCGCGATGATTTCGATTTTTTCTTTGAGCGGAAGTTCAAGGCTATAGAGAAGCTGCGGGCTATGCGGTTGCGTCGCTGCTCTGTCGACCGCCGAAGCGAGATCGGCGGTGCCCTCGCCACCCAGCGTCCATCCGCGGCTGATCACCGCGTCGAAAGCTCCAGCCGCAAGCGCCTCATCGCGGATAAGCGCGTGTTCTGCACTACTGTCCGTAGGGAATGCGTTGATCGACACAACGACAGGCAGGCCATATTTCTTGATGATCGCAATGTGAGCTCTAAGATTCGCAATCCCTGCACGGAGAAGTTCGAGATTTTCTTGAGTGTAGGCGCTTGCCAAGGGCTTGCCAGGTGTTACCTTCGGGCCGCCACCGTGCATTTTGAGCGCACGAACAGTTGCGACGAGCACCACGGCATCGGGCATGAGGCCCGAGGCGCGGCACTTGATGTCCATAAATTTCTCGAAGCCCATATCAGCACCGAATCCTGACTCCGTCACCACATAGTCGGCGATACGCGACGCGATGAGGTCTGCGGTGATGGAAGAGTTACCATGCGCGATATTCGCAAAAGGCCCAGCGTGCACAAAGGCGAGCTGCTCTTCGAGCGTCTGAAGCGCATTGGGCTTCAGTGCGTCCTTCATGAGGATGGTCATGGCGCCTGCGACACCGATATCCTCTGTAGTTATCGCTTTTCCGTTCCTGTCGAGGGCAACGACGATCTTTCCAAGCCGGCGCCGCAAATCCTCGAGACTCGTCGCCAGTGCGAGCACGGCCATCACCTCACTCGCCACAGAGATATCAAAGCCCGTCTCGCGAAGCGGCCCATTGTCGAGACCACCCATTCCGATTATCATCGACCTCAGTGTGCGATCGTTCATATCGACGACCCGCCTCCAAAGTATCGAATATGGGTCGATATTGAGTTTTTTTAGGCCGAGTTTTTCAAAATATGCATCGGACCACCGACTTTCGTGGTACATTCGCGCGTCGAGCGCCGCTGCACACAGATTATGGGCTGCCGAAACAGCGTGGATGTCTCCCGTCAGATGGAGATTGAAGTCGATCATCGGGACAATTTGGCTGTAACCACCACCTGCAGCACCGCCCTTTATGCCGAAAGTCGGCCCCATCGAAGGTTGCCTGATAGTTGCGATCGATTTTTTACCGATAAAACCAAGACCCTGCGTGAGTCCGATCGTAGTGGTCGTTTTACCTTCACCCAGCGGCGTCGGCGTTATTGCAGTCACGTCGATGTATTTCGCTTTCTTTCCCTGCCCCTTGGTTTCCGCAAGAAATTCAAGATGAACTTTCGCTTTGTCCACTCCATAGTGCTCGAGGTACTTACTCTCCAAGCCATAGCGGGCTGCGATTTCCGATATAGGTTTGATATTCGCCGACTGTGCGATATCAACATCAAGAGGAACTGGAATTATACGATCCACCGACATGAAAAACCTCCCACAATACATAAATGCTGTGTGGAAATAATGTACTACGAAGGCAAAGTGCAGACAACGGAGGGCACGAAAGCGCCGCGCCTCTCAGCGCAGCCCCTGTATCCTCGGATTGAAGCGCTCCGAGA
>CAYXOW010000099.1:231-2465 GCA_964466815.1 uncultured Treponema sp. | reverse complement strand
AAGATTGAACGAGAGCACAGTGAGCGCGAGCGCTAGACCAGGAAAAATCGCCATCCACGGTGCTTGCATGAGATAATTGCGAGCGTCCTTGAGCATGAGCCCCCAGCTCGCCGCTGGAGGCTGGATACCCACACCAAGAAAAGAGAGCGAAGCCTCGACCACGATGGCCTGCGCAAATGTGAGCGACGATTGTACGATCACTTTGCTCAAAATGTTGGGGATAATGTGTCGTATGACAATCTTTGACTTGTACCAAGTGCGCGTGAAGCTAAAATATAATCTTCTGATTTGATGGCGAGAGTCTCCGCTCGAATAAGTCGTGCAAATATAGGGCTTGAGATAACTCCGATGGCCACCATTACCTGTGTAAGACCATATCCCATAAATGAAACTACCGTAATTGCGAGAAGAATCGTCGGAAATGAGAGAATACTGTCCATGACAAGCATGAGCGTCTGATCTAAGAAACGCCCCCCCATGCCTGCGAACAGACCTACAGCCCCTCCCACCACAAGCGCTATACATACCGCCACGACGCCCACAATGAGAGCTGGTCTTGAGCCGTACATCAGCCTTGAAAGGATATCGCGTCCAAAATCGTCCGTGCCAAGCACATTCCGCGCGTCAGGAGTATGGAAGCGCCGATCTAGATATTGATCCGTTGGGCTATAGGGTGCCATAAGCGGGGCTGCGACCGCTATAACCGCAAGCACAAGGAGATACAAAATCGACAGTGAAAAAAGAATATTCCGAGAGTTCCACTGAATCATGGCTCACCGTATCTCAGTCCATCTGAAATCGAATGTATCGAGATTCGGCGTCATTCGGAAGTCAAAAACATTCGAGCGCGTCCCAATGTATCTGTAGGAGGTACCGATATACACGAAGGGTACATCTTTCGCCATAATTTCTAGCGCATCGGTGTAGAGTTTTTTACGCGCGCCGAAATCAGATAGTGTGGCTGCTTCCTTTATCTTCGCAGCTGCGGTCGCATTATACCAGTGCACATATTTCCCTTCACCATACCCCGCGAGTGTCCCATCAGGATCGAGTTTCCCTGTGTGTCCGATCACCGTGAAGTCGAAATTGCCTCCGCTGTAGACGCTCGAGAGCCATGTCGACCAGTCCATAAGTTGAATCTTCACATTCATGCCTACTTTGGCGAGCATCTGCTGCATGAGCTCCGCAGCCTTTACGTGGAGCGGATAATTCTGTGGGACCGCGATCGTGAACTCCCGATTTCCTACCCCTGCTTCTTTAAGAAGCTGCCGTGCCTTTTCGGGGTTGTAGGGGTACAAGCTCGAAAAATCTGTGTAGTACGGATTGCCTGTGTCTAGGAAGGTTGAGCCTACCTTGCCGCCGCCGTACGCGACGTCGAGCACAGTCTGCTTATCGATAGCGAAATTTACTGCTTGACGAACTCTGAGATCACTGAGCGGTTCTCTCGCGCAGTTCATCGCCATCACCATAATGAGGGATGAGAGCTCCTTTTTAATTGTGACTTTCGGATTTGTCCGCAGCATGGGAAGATCATCGGGATCGATGAACTCAAGGGCATCGATCGACCCCACGCCGAGACCCTGCACCTGCACAGATCGTTCAGGAATGATTTGAAAATCTACTTTTGGCAGCTTCGGTGTTCCCTTGATCCAGTATTTATCGTTTCGGACCATCGTGATCTTGCTATCGCGAATCCACTTGTCAAACTTGAATGGCCCAGTGCCCATGGGTTCGGTCGCGAAGTTGTGGCCTGAAGCGATCAGCTCGGAGGGCAGAATGGCGCTCCACCCTGACGCGAGCGTTGCAAGGAGTGGGGCATAAGGCTGCGAGAGTGTGAGCACTACGGTGTACGCGTCGGGAGTGCGAATTGACTTTATCGCTGCGTACTCGCTCCTCTTGGGCGACGCAGTTTTTTCATCCATGATCCTGTCGAGCGTCGCTTTGACATCCTTCGAGGTAAAAGGCTGCCCGTTTTGGAAACTCACATCCTTTCTCAGACTGAAAGTCCACGTGAGCCCATCCGGAGAGATGTTCCAGCTCTGCGCGAGTGCGGGCACGATTTTACCGGACTGATCGGGTTCGACGAGTGTGTCGTAGAAACTCTTTACCACTTGAAATGTGAGCGTTCCCGCGGTTTTCTGCGGATCGAGGGTATCAGGGTTCCCGCTGAGTCCAAAAACGAGCGTCGTACCCTGCGCAGCAACCACTCCCAGCGCAAGCATAACAAGTAATCC
>CAYXOW010000099.1:0-221 GCA_964466815.1 uncultured Treponema sp. | reverse complement strand
TATTAAGGCCTTTTTCGGCACATATTTCATATAATAATCCTCCGATACTTACTCGAGACGGGGTATCCCTCCAGGAGTCGCCGCCAGGAGTTTTGCAGTGTACTCATTCTGCGGACTCGAGAGCAAGATATTCGTAGGAGCCTGCTCCACGATTTTCCCTTTGTGCATCACCGCGATATTGTCGCACATATACGCCACAAGGTTAATGTCATGGGAGATGA
>CAYXOW010000098.1:0-9297 GCA_964466815.1 uncultured Treponema sp. | reverse complement strand
AGGGCCCTGCCCCGGCCACCGCGATTGTCATCGCCACGCCGTTCGCCGAATACCGCTCCTTCAGTTCCGAATCGGCTTGAAACGCCTCTTCCGCCAATCGAAGCGCGAGTGTGGCCTTGAGCCGCGCCACCACGCGCTGTTCTTCTCTATTGAGCTGAGCGAATTTTACTTTCATGTTGAATGCCTTGGGCAAGTGTAGTGTGGCTTCGCCGACGACACAAGGCGCAACGGCGCATGCCGAAACCCGCGCTATGGTAAAATTTCGTACACTGCGAGCGCTTCGGCGCGCGGCGCATCGGTCGAAATCACGCTGAGGCCCCTCGTGATCGCCGCCGCGGCAGGCCCCTGCAGATCAGAGAAATCGGCCTCCATCGTAGTGAATGGAGTCGTGGAGGCGACTGCCTTTATGTATTCGGTTCCGTAGGGCCGCCCGAGCACAAATTGGAATTTGTCGCCTTTTCCGGGAAAAGTCAGGGCTTCTCCCGCGCGAATCTTTCCGGTTCCCCCAAAGCGGTTTGGCCATATGAGTTGGGCCACTCCATTCACATCGATGTGATAGAGCTTGAGATATGCGTCTTTATTCGACGTGACATAGAGCACGAGTTTCTCGCCGTCGCGGTATACCGCTCCGATCCCTCGATCTGTCGCAAGACTGAGCTGAAATTCGCCCCCCGTCGCGCTCTGCACAGCGCTGCCCGGCACAAGCATCGAGAGCGCCGCTGCCGTTTGCGCCGTTGTCACGGTCGGCTTCACCGACACACTGTCAGGCACTACGACGTTCGGAACACGATAGCGCGTCTCCGCAATGAGCCCTCCCGTCGCAAGATCGGTGAGGGTCATGGTCACCAGCACCGCCCCACTGTCCAGTGCATATTTCCCGTAGAGAATCGAATCGGCTCGATCTTTTCCGAAAAATTCCGCATATTGGGCTCGAATGGCGGGATCCATCGCCGCTGCAACCTGCTTGTCGAAAAGCTTCATCTTCGAAGTCTGTGCAAGCGCGAGCCTCAGTTCATCCTCGAACCAGCGCGCGAAGGGACTAGGCAGCTGCGTGTCGGCGTACGTGAAGCTCCCCAAACCGACCTGCACCGAGGGCATATAGTGATTGTCGAGCATATGATCGAGAATGTGCGGCATATCGGCGAGCACCTGGTCGGCGCTCTTATTCGCGGGGCTCACGGGGCTCGCGGCGCCCGCCGCGCTCTGATCCACAGTTGTAGCCTGTGCCCCAAGCGCTCCCAGGCCGACAATCAGCATCATGATTCCCAACGCCAAACGTCTCATCACTCGCCTCCCGCTCCGAAACAGTTCTACCATATTGCGGTGCCCGCGTCAAAATGAAAAAGCCACCCCGGTGTCGCCCCGGGATGGCCTTTGCACATTTTTTATTTAATTTAAGGTTTTCACACGGTTAGTGTCGATCAGAAAATCGAATCCGGCTGATAGTAGTCCTTCGCGTTCTGCTTGGTGATCAGCTCCGCCGCGAGAATGATCTGCGAGGGGATCTTCTGCTGATAGAAGCCTGGAATCGGCTGATTGCGAACGCCGTACACCGCGAGGGTGACGCCGGTCGCGATCATCGACGGCGGGTAGGTGACATCAGCCTGAACGAGCGGATCGCCGTCCATGACTTTCTTAATCATGATCTTGCTGCCGGCGCCGCCGAGGAAGATCTTGATGTCTTTGCGGCCGGATTCCTTGTACGCCTGGAGTACGCCAACGAGCACATCGTCATCCTGCGCCCACACTGCGTCGATCTTTTTGTACTTCTGGAGATAGTTGGTCATGATCTCCAGGCCCTTCTGGGTATCCCAGTAGGCGGGCTGCGAATCGAGAATCTTGATGCCGGGGTACTTCTTGGCCATCACGTCCTTGAAGCTGTCGACGCGCTCGCTGTTGATCACGCAGGGGATACCCTCGAGCACCACGATGTCGCCCTTGCCCCCGAGCGCTTTGCCGAGCCACTCAGCAGAGACACGGCCGAGACCGGGGTTGTCGCCCGCGATGTACACATTCTGCGCCTGCTCGGTGAGACCGCGGTCGACCGACACGACAAAGATGCCCTTGTCGTAAGCTTTCTTGACAACCGGGGTAAGCGGCGCGGAATCGTAGGCCAGGATGACGAGGCCATCGATCCCCTTCACGATGAGGTCTTCGACATCGTTGACCTGTTTGGCCGGAGAGTCGGCGGTGACCAGATAGAAATCGATGTTCTTATCCTTCGCCTGCCAATCTTTGATTGCCTTCTGAGCGTAGTAGTTGATGCCACCGGTCCATCCATGGTCAGCCGTCGGGATGGAGACACCAATCTTGATCTTCTGGGCGAAAGCTGGAGCCGCCGCGATCGCGAGCAGCACCATCAGAGCGATCAATACCTTTTTCATAGAACCTCCTAGCGAAAAACCTTGCACTTATGTTCAATCGGGCTCATGGCCAACGGCCGACCCGAATCTTCACGAACTCACAACTTTTATTTCTCGGCGCGCCCGCCCGTAAGCCAGCCGCTCTGGATCGACACCGCGCCGATGATCACGAGGCCCTTCACGAGGCCCTGTAGATATGGCGAGACGCCGAGCATATTCAGCATGTTGTTGATGATTCCCAGAATGATGGCGCCGATCACCGAGCCCCAAATCGAGCCCTTGCCGCCAGTCATGGCGGTGCCGCCGATGACGACCGCGGCGATTGCGTCCATCTCATAGTCCTTGCCGGCGTTCGTGGAGCTGATCGAGTTGAGGCGCGCGGAGATGAGTACAGCCGTTATTCCCACCATGAATCCGACGATGACATAGGAAATGAAGCGAATCCTGTCGACATTGATCGCCGAATAGCGCGCGACCTTCTCGTTCGAACCCACGGCGCAGACGTAGCGTCCATACTTCGTCCTCGTCAACACAAAAGAGAGCAGCACCGCGAGGAGAATGAATATCCATACCGGCAAGGGAATGCCCAAAATCACCGACATTCCCATATCGCCGTACGAAGAGTTGCTCGACCTGAACTCGCCGGCCTGTCCTATGTACAGCGTCAGCGATCGGTAGATCGCCAATGTGCCGAGCGTCACGATGAACGGCGCGATCTTGCCCTTCGTGACCAGAAGGCCGTTGATCGCTCCGGCAACAAGTGCAATAGCGATGGAAACGAGCGCAGCGACGAGGATGCACAGGAGCGTGCCCAGCCACTGTGGAGAAAACGTCGCCAGCGCCTGCGTGAGCGCATTGAGCGTGACGATCGCGAAGGCTCCCGCGAGGGCGGTCATCGAACCCACCGAGAGATCGATTCCACCCGAGATGATGACGAAGGTCATGCCGAGCGCGATGATGCCGGTGTACGAAACTTGGCGCAGAATATTGAGAAGATTCTGCAACTCGATGAACCTCGGATACAGGATCGTGGAAGCGACCACCAGCACACCGAGGGCGATGAGCGGTCCATATTTATCCAGAGACAGCTTCTTCCGAGCTGAAACAGCCATTTACAGTCCTCCCTTGATGCCCGTGGCGAAGTACATAATCTCCTCTTCGCTCAATTTTTCGGACGGCAGCTCTCCGACGATCCGGCCCCCGCGCATAATGAGTACGCGGTCGGCCATACCGATGATCTCTTCGAGTTCCGAAGAGATGAATATGATCGAGAGCCCCGATTGGGCCAGTTCGCGAATAAAAATGTAGATGTCACGCTTCGCCTTGACATCGATGCCGCGCGTCGGCTCGTCGACGATGATGATCTTCGGCTGGGTGTCGATGCTCTTCGCCAGCGACACTTTCTGCTGATTGCCGCCGGAAAGCTGCTCGAGGCGCGCGGAAAGCGCAGGAACCTTGATCGAGAAGCGATCGGCGTAGAATTTTGTCTTATCGATCTCAGCCTTCTGATTGATGAAAGGTCTCGCATACTCCTTGAGGGAGGACAGCGTCACATTCCGTACCACATTGAAGGACGTGATAATGCCGGAACCTTGCCTATCCTCTGAGAGATAGCTCAAGCCCGCGTGGAGCGCGTCCCATGGACGTCGGATCCGGAGGTTCCGACCGCCTAGGGTGATCGTGCCGGATGTGGCTTGTCGCAACCCCATGATGGTCTCGGCGAGTTCGGTACGTCCCGCCCCGATTAGACCTGCGAAGCCGAGCACTTCTCCCGCATGGAGATCGAAGCTGATATCGTAGAGAAGATTTTCGACGCAGAGATTTCGTACCGACAGCACCAGCTCGCCGCCAGAAACGCTCTTGGGTGGAAAAATCTCTTTGAGCTCGCGGCCGACCATGCGCCGCGCCATTTCGCCGATGCTGAGATCATCGATGTCTTCGAGGCAGATGAATTCGCCGTCGCGAAGCACCATCACGCGGTCGCAGATGCGCTTCACTTCCTTTAGTTTGTGCGAGATGTAGACCACAGTGACGCCTTTGGCCTTGAGGCGTCCTATGAGCCCGAAGAGAATCTCGACCTCCTTACTCGTGAGCATTGTCGTCGGCTCATCCATAATGAGGAATCGCGAATCGAACGCGATGGCCTTGGCGATCTCGACCATCTGTTTCTGAGCAACCGACAAGCTCTGAATACGCGCGCTCGGGTCGATCGAGGCGACATCGAGTTCAGCGAGGAGTTGGCGCGTGCGATCCACCATTGACTTGATATCGAGAAAACCGCGCGCCGTAACAAGCTCTTCGCCAAGAAAAATGTTCTCATAGACGCAGAGGTCGGAGACAAGATTGAACTCTTGCGGAATAAGACTAATGCCGATTTTCCGGGCATCGGCGGGCGTACGCATTTCGACGGGTTTGCCGTCGAACCAGATCTTGCCCGCCGTGGGCTGATACAATCCAGACAGTATTTTAATAAAGGTCGACTTACCGGCACCGTTCTCGCCGATTATGCCGAACACTTCCCCTGCGCGTATCTCGATCGAAATGTTGTCGAGTACGCGCACGGAGGAGAATTCCTTGGAGATTCCTTCGGTTTTTACGAGTGTAGTCATTCTTTTTTCATCGCATCGTCGAACGCGATTGTGGAAGGCGCGAAATCAACGTCGCGCACAAACTCCAGTGCTTCTTTCGCCCCATACTCTCGATCCATGCCCGAATCCTCCCACTCAACCGAGAGCGGTCCTTGGTAACCCGCTGCGTTGAGCTCGCGGATGATGTTCTCGAAATCGACATCGCCGTGGCCGAGCGAGCGGAAATTCCAGCCGCGACGCGTGTCGCCGAAGGTAATGTGCGAGCCGAGAATCCCCGCTTTACCATCAAGAGTCACCGCGGCGTCCTTCATGTGGACGTGGTAGACCTTATCCGCATAATCGCGCAGGAAAATATGCGGTGTGACTCCCTGCCAGATGAGGTGCGAAGGGTCGAAGTTGAAGCCGAGCGTCGGACGATTCTTAAACTCTTTGAGAAGACGGCCCGCCGTGTAGTAGTCGAAGGCGATCTCGGTGGGGTGCACTTCGAGCGCAAACTTGACGCCACATCGATCGAACTCGTCGAGAATCGGCGTCCAGAGTTTCACGATCTCCGCAAAGCCATCATCGATCATCCGATCGGTGGTCTGTGGGAAGGAGTACCAATATTTCCACACAGGGCTACCCATGAAGCCCGTCACGACATAGCAACCCATATTCTTCGCAGCCTGGGCAGTGTATTTCATCTCCTGTATTGCCCAGTCGCGAATCTTGGCGGGGTTGCCCTTACAATCCGCGGGTGCGAATCCGTCGAGGCGCGGGTCCCAGAGATCGCCGACGCACTGGCCAGCAAGATGGGCGCCCAATGCCCAACACTTGAGACCATGCTTCGCGAGGATGGCTTTGCGTTCGGCTACATACTTCGGATCCGTCGCGGCACGCTTGACGTCCATGTGATCGCCCCAACAGGCGATCTCAACACCGTCGTAACCGAAGGACGCAACCTTCGCGCAGAATTCATCAAAGGGTAAATCAGCCCACTGTCCGGAAAAAATCGTCACAGGTCTCGCCATAGTTTTCCTCCTATTTTCCTTAAGTTTTCGCACATGCGTCTCAGAATGTGACCCACACGGCGCCCTTTTTCGAACTTTCGACGCACTTACCGATAAAACGGACGCCCTGGGCTCCCGCTTCCGCAGTTGGGAAGTCGAGATCGTCTTGCGTGAGCTTTTCGCCCGCTTTGAGTTTGGCGAGGGCGGTGATAAATGTCTTGTACAGGTTTGCGAATGCCTCGAAGTACCCTTCGGGGTGGCCCGAGGGAATGCGCGAGTAGCTCTGCGCGTGAGGGTAAAAACCATCGCGCCCGCGCGAGAGGGTTACCGTCGGCTCGCCGAGTTTCGATACGACGAGATAGTTCGGATTCTCCTGCGACCACTGGATCGTGCCTTTCGTACCGAAGATACGAACGCGCAGTCCATTGTCGTAACCGATCGCGATCTGGCTGGCCCAGTACACCCCCTTGGCGCCACCCTCGTACTCCACCATGATCGTCGCATTGTCGTCGAGCGGACGCCCTTCGACAAAGGTGTCGAGGCGGGCGCAGAGCTTTGCAATCTTCAGCCCCGTAATGTAGGAGACCATGTTTTCGGCGTGGCTGCCGATGTCGCCGACGCAGTTCGACTTGCCGGCAAGCGCTGGGTTTGTTCGCCATGCGGCCTGTTTCGAGCCCTCGCGCTCTGAAGGCGTGGCGAGCCACTCCTGCGGATATTCGGCGTTGACGAAGCGGATTTCGCCGATATCTCCTCGGCGCACCATCTCCCGCGCATGCTTTACCGCAGGGTATCCGGTGTACGTGTACGTGACACCGAAGAGAAGGCCCTTCTTGGCCGCAAGCGCGCCAAGTTCCTTCGCTTCGGCTTCCTCGAACGTGAGGGGCTTGTCGCACACCACGCTGATGCCCGCGCTCAAGAAAGCCTTTGCGACCGAATAGTGGAGCGCATTCGGTGTTACGATCGAAACAAAATCGATTCCATCGGAGCGCGCCGCTTCCGCCGTAGCCATCTCGCCATAAGTGGCGTAGAGCCGATCGCGCGCGACGCCGAGGCTCGCGCCTGTTTCCAGCGTATTTTCAAAACTTTGCGAAAAGGATCCCGCGACGAGCTCCGCGAGCCCATCGAGCGCGATCGCCTTTCGGTGGACATCGCCGATGAAGGCGCCCTTACCGCCGCCCACCATACCGTAGCGCAGCTTTTTCACTGTCTTCGTTTCAGCGCTTCCTTCTATCATGTCATGCCTCCTTTCCGGCCTTTTTGACCATTCATCATGACGAACTTTAGCTTCCCCGTCCCGGATGCTCTCCGTTACAGTTTATTCTTACTCGCCTACACTTCCTAATGTTTTATCACTCCTCCTTGGCCATGTTTCCGCATGGCGTTCGCATCAGCATATAAAACTCTGGCATACGCCAGGGCACTACGCTCTCCGGATTTACTTCACCTTCAGCACATACTGCGTGATAAGATTTTCGAGCCGTTCCTGCTTGCCCGAAGTGCGGCCGAGCTCGATACCCCCACCAAGACTGGACGCCAGCGCCGCGAGCTCCTCGAGATTCATTCGGCCAGCTTCAAAGCGCGCGCCTTCGCCTGCGTCGAAGGACGCATACCGATCGCGCACGAAACCTGCGAGCTTTCCGTCATCGATGATGCGCTGGGCAGCAAGGAGCCCTGCTGCGAAAGCATCCATACCACCGATGTGCGCCTCGAAGAGATCCGCTGGATCGACTGAATTTCTACGGATCTTTGCGTCGAAGTTGAGCCCGCCCGTGGTGAACCCGCCCGCGCGAAGAATGGCGAGCATTGCGAGAGTTGTTTCGTAGACGCTGTTCGGGAACTGATCGGTGTCCCAGCCGTTGCGGGGATCGCCCCGGTTCGCGTCCACCGAGCCGAAGATGCCGAGCGCGACCGCAGTCTCAAGCTCGTGCTGGAAGTCGTGGCCCGCGAGCTCGGCGTGATTCGCCTCGATGTTCACCCTGAAGTCCTTTTCGAGACCATAGGCGCGCAGAAAACCCGCGACTGTCTCGACGTCGAAGTCGTACTGATGCTTCGTGGGTTCCATGGGCTTAGGCTCGATGTAGAACGTGCCCTTGAAACCATGGGTTCGGCCATAGTCGCGGGCCATCGCGAGAAACCGTGCGAGGTGATCCTTTTCGCGCTTGAGATCGGTGTTGAGGAGCGACATGTAGCCTTCGCGGCCGCCCCAGAACACGTAGCCCTGCCCGCCAAGCGCGATTGTCGCGTCGATTGCCGCCTTTACCTGGGCGGCTGCCTGCGTCAGGACTCCGAATTCAGGGTTGGTCGCGGCGCCGTTCATGTACCGTGGGTGCGAGAAAAGGTTGGCGGTGCCCCAGAGCAGGCGCACGCCTGTCGCCTTTTGACGCTCCGCCGCGAGCGCCACCATGTGAGCGAGGTTTTTCTCGCTCTCCGAGGGCGAAGCGCCTTCGGGCGCGATATCGCGATCATGGAAGCAGTAGAAGTCGACGCCAAGCTTGGTGAAGAACTCGAAGGCAGCGTCGATTTTATGCTCGTGGGCCTCCATCGGTGTCGCAGCGCCGGTCTTCCAGGGATAGTCATGCGTCGCTGAGCCAAAGGGGTCGGTGCCGTCTTGGCCGAAACTGTGCCAGTACGCGACCGCAAAGCGCAGATGCTCGCGCATAGTCTTGCCGCCGACCTTTCGATCGGCATCATAGAATTTGAATGCGAGCGGATTGTCGCTCATCGGCCCCTCGTACCGAATCTTGCCTATGCCGTGGAAATACTCTTTTTTTCCGACAAAATAGTCTGCCATATTCGCCTTCCTTGTTCGTTATTCCTTACGATTTTCTCTGTAGAGCGGACTCAGTGCGTCGAGATAGACCGAATAGACCTCGTATGCCCGCTCGTACGCGACGACCGACGCTGGATCCGGCTCGACGATTGCTCCGCTCTCGAGGCTCACATGTCGATCCACAATCGAGGCGATATTCACACCGGCAGAGGCGGCCTCGGAATCGACGCGCTGTGTGCACCACAGCGCCTGCAGCGCCGCGCCGAGCGCCGCCGCCTCTTCCTCGCGCGGCACCCGCACAGGCAGCCCCGTCACATCGGCCGCGATCCTTCTCCAGAGCGGGCTCTTCGCTCCACCGCCCACGAGCCGAATTTCCCTCGCCTCGAACCCCATTTCCTTGAAGGACTCGAGCCCGATCCTCATTCCGAAGATCGCGGCCTCCATCGCGGCGCGCAGAATATTCTCCTTCGTAAAGTTCGCGGCGGTCGCGCCGAGCACGCTGGCGCGGCCGGCGGGCAGGTTCGGAATGCGCTCTCCATTGAAGAAGGGCAGCACCACGATACCTTCCGAGCCGATCGGTGCCGCTT